>JAHEYG010000069.1 GCA_023251725.1 Sphingobacteriaceae bacterium
TTTTGTTATACAAATATCATCACAAATAAAAAACCCGTTCCAACAATCGGAACGGGTTTTTAAAAAAAAGATTTTTATAATGATTAGAAGTGGAAATTTAATTTTAAAGCTCCTGATGGTCCCCAAATTGAATTATTATTATTGTTGTCTAAAATAAATTGAGAACTTGCTACACCTTTTATTGTTGTAGTTCCAACTGCATCCGGCGGAGTTGCAGGAGCGGTTCCGTTACCAATAGATTCCCAAACAGTAGTAGAAGGACCAGTACTGCTAAATGCAACACCCCATCCAAACTCACCACCTAACGACATTTTTGGCATAAAGAAATATTCTGCACCAATAAATGCACGTAAACCAAAAGCAAATGTTAAACCTTGTGCGTAACTAATCATACGAGCACCGGCACCATTAATACCCGGAATTCCTGAAGCAAGTGAAGAAATAGTGTTAGTTGCACCGGCAAAAGCGTCGGCAGGTGATACGTCAACTTGTAAACTTGCAGTTGCGTTTGCGGTTAAGGCGTTAGCGTATTTAAATTGATCGCCGCCTCCCGAAAAAGAAAATCCTAATTCAGCACCGTAAATACCCTGTAAACGGGTTTTACCTCTGCGCTTTTCGTAACCAACCGAAAAACCTACATTAGTAGCTGAGTTTGTCCAGCTATTTTCAACCTGTGTTGGTTGAGCAGGATAACCTGTTACAGATGTACCTGCAGCAGCCGGAAGTGGATTCACATTTTTTCTTACCGTTCCTGCACCACCAAATCCAAGACGAATTGATGCACGATAAGCAGTTTGCGCATCTTTAAACATTTTGCCGGTAATTTGCAGATAAGTAGAATTGTTGTAATTCCATGTTGGTGGTGTGTTTGAAACAGTTTTACCAAAAAAGTTACCTGCATAGAGTAATAGTGGTGTAGCATCTATTCCAAGTCCCCAATCTTTGGCTTCCGGTAATATCGGCTCACCTTTTTTCGACGTTAAGTCCTGAGCAAAAGCACTGGTTATACCAAATGCTAAAGCAATTAATGTTATTGATTTTTTCATATTTTGTTTAGGTTTATATTTTTTCAAAAATATGTTTATTAAAGGTACGCAAAAGTTAAGAACAAAGCTCATTATAAACATTTGGCTGTTAAAAGCCGATTTAAACCCCTCTTATTTTGTTTTATTTTGTAACATGGGGACAAATTTAAACTTTCCAATTATTTGTTTCTCAAATTCTTGCGTAGATACTTTTTTTAAAATATTCATTTCTTGCTCTTCGCCTTCACCAATTGGTATAATTATTATTCCTCCAACTTTTAACTGAATTAAGAGGTCGTTTGGTATGTATGGGGCTCCGGCAGTTACAATTATTTTATCGAAGGGGGCGTGTTGAGATAATCCTTTATACCCATCGCCATAAAATAAACGTACCGATTTATATCCTATAAATGGCAAAAACAATTTGGTTTTATCGTACAGTGTTTTTTGACGTTCAATGCTAAAGACTTTAGCACCCATTTCTACTAAAACTGCTGTTTGGTAACCGCAGCCCGTGCCTATTTCTAATACTTTTTGGCCCCGTAATAATTCTAATTTCTCGGTTTGAAAGGCTACCGTAAATGGATGAGATATTGTTTGTCCTGCCCCAATTGGCAATGCTTTGTCCGAATAGGCATGGTCTAAAAGCGCCGGCCGGCCTGTAGTTTGATCAAAAAACAAATGGCGTGGAATTTTTTCAATGGCATCCAAAACTGCTTTATTGCAAATACCTTTTGTCCGAAGTTGCTCTACCAATCTTTTTCTTTTTCCCCTGAAAAGGTACTCATCTTCTTTACTTACTTGATAAAACACGGTGTTTTGTATTAGAATTCAAAAGTAAAATCATTCGTTGTTATACTATTGCTTTTAAAATATTATTGCTAACAATTGGTTTTTAAAACTCCGGATATAGAGTTAAAAATATTTAAGCTAATCTAATTGTTTCATTATAAGTTTTTATATGGCTGAATATCACAATTTTGAAGCTTCTAATTTAAATTAAAACTTAAATAGGGTTTATTATAAAAAGCGATTCCTTATTAATATTCAAATCTCGTCCGAAAAACAAGGTTTTTAACATTCAATTTATTTTACCAACAATCACAATAAACGTTAAGATGCTTACGTTTCCTAATTAGGGAGTCTAAAAACCTTCCACTGCAATGCTATTACTGTAATCAATATAAAAGTTACCAATGAAAAAAATAAAATCTAGAACATTTTTTAATAAAACCGCAGTACTTTTGCGTCCCCTTAGTAATAGGGATAAAAATTAATTAAGATGAGGATATCGGGTATACTTTTACTTATTTTATTTTTTTACGGATGCAGCAAAGAGCAATTAAAAGCGCCTGATGCTTACTTTTTTAAAATAAATAAAGTGAGTGTTGTGGTGAGCACCCCGTCTGTTCAGGGCACCACCAGTCATAAAATTACCGATTTGTTTTTATATGTTAATGGTAATTTCAGAGGCGCGTATCCCAGCGGAAAAACACTTCCCATAGCTTCGTGGGGTGGCACAAAAATTTTAATTTACCCAGGCATAAAAAATAACGGGATTTCAACCACCAGAATACCCTACGAATTTTTATCGCCCATTCAAATTGATACTTCTTTAAACAATGGCGACGTTGTAAACCGCGATTTAAATTTTTCATATAAACCAAATGCCGTATTTCATTGGAATGAAGATTTTGAAGGATTTGGGACCATTACCGGAATTACGATGAAAATGTCGGGCAACGCCGATACTTCTTTTTCGGTTGTAAGTAATGACCCAAATGTTTTTGAAGGCACTAAATGTATTTTAATGAGTGGTTTTTCGGGAACTTCAGTTGACCAAATCGAATCTAACTCCCAGTTTACACTTCCACTAAGCGGCGCCGTTGTTTACCTCGAATTAAATTACAAATGTAATCAGGATTTTGAAGTTGGCGTTGTTGCCGGAACAGAATACCGCTCAGTAGAAATTATACCGGCTAAAGATTATTGGAATAAAATTTATATACAATTAAGTTCCGCGATAAGTGTTCAACCTAATTATTCCAAATACGGAATTTATTTTAAAGCCATTAACGAGGTGAGTGCTCCCCAGATTTTTCTTGATAACATAAAGGTGATTAGTTTTTAAATGAATAAACCAGCGCAAACCATAAAATATGTTTTATTCGATTTTTTAGCGGCTGCATTTGCTTGGATTTTATTTTACATATACCGTAAAACATATATCGATCCTTTTAAAATTGGCGTTGATTCTCAAATTATTTTTGATGAGCAATTTTTTAAAAGCATTGTAGTGGTACCATTTGCTTGGTTATTGTTTTATTATTTAGTGGGAACCTACAGTAATGTTTTACGCCGTTCGCGTATAAACGAATTTGTACAAACATTTTTAGTTTCACTATTAGGAGTTACCGTTTTGTTTTTTGTTTTATTGTTAGATGATTACGTTACCAAATACACTTTTTATTACAAATTGTTTTTAGTTTTATTTGGATTGCATTTCAGCGTGACCGCTATTTTACGTTTTATTTTATCTAGCGCCACTAATTACCGAATAGCTAAAAGGCAGTTCGGATTTAATACCATAATTGTAGGAAGCAACGAGCGCGCCTTAAGTACCTTCAACGAAATAAATTCGTTACGAAAAGGAATTGGAAATAAATTTTTGGGATTTGTACATATCGAAGGAAAAAATGGTTATTCTGAAATGCTAAAAAAAGTTTTACCACACTTAGGAGAGTATCACGATGTTAAAAGTATAATTCAAAAACATCAGGTAGAAGAAGTAATTATTGCCCTCGAAACGTTTGAACACGATTACCTACGGCAAATTGTAAATGAGTTGAGCGATTTAGGTGTGGTGATAAAAATAATTCCGGACATGTATGATATTTTATCCGGACAAGTACGAATGAACTCCATTTTCGGAACACCGCTTATCGAAATAAAAAATCAAATCATTCCCGACTGGCAAGTGGCTGTTAAACGTTTTGTGGATGTTTGTCTTTCTATTTTTGTTTTAATTTTCTTTAGTTGGGTATATTTAGTTTTAATGATTTTAGTGAAATTAAGTTCGCGGGGTCCTGCTTTTTTTAAACAAGAACGCGTAGGCATCCATGGAAGTTCTTTTAATATTTATAAGTTTAGAACCATGTGTATTGATGCTGAAAAAACAGGCCCGTCGCTTTCGAGTGAAACCGATTGCAGAGTAACTAAATTCGGACGTTTCTTAAGAAAAGTTAGATTAGATGAAATGCCGCAATTTTTTAATGTTCTGCTCGGCGATATGAGCATTGTTGGTCCGCGCCCCGAACGACAATTTTATATTGACCAAATTGTGTTGCGCGCACCGCATTATAAACATTTGCATAAAGTTCGTCCGGGAATTACTTCGTGGGGACAAGTAAAATACGGTTACGCCGAAAATGTGGATCAGATGATTGACCGATTAAAATTTGATATTTTATATATCGAAAACATGGGATTGCTTCTCGATTTTAAAATTTTAGTTCATACAATTTTGATTGTGCTTCAAGGTAGAGGGAAATAAGTGAGTTCGGTGTTGGGAGTTCGGAGAAATAAAATGAGTCGCCAGTTTTTAGAAGGCAGTTGGTTGGCTTTTTTGGAAGGTGCCCAAAAAATAATTACATTTGTATTATGAAACAAATCACTTTAAATATTCCTGATAGTAAGTTTGGTGCTTTTATGCAGGCAATAAAGAAATTTAGTTTTGTTACAATAGCTGAGAAAAAAGAAATAAAAATTTCTTCTGAACAAAAAAAAATCATCAACGATTTAAAAGAAGCTTTGCAAGATGTTGAACTTCATGAGCAAGGAAAAATTAAATTAAAACCTCTTGACAAATTGCTTGATGAGTTATAGTATTTTATCTTCTCGTACTTTTGATAAAGAACTTAAAAGATTAGCTAAAAAATACCCTTCTCTCAAAAATGATTTGAGGTTCCTATCAGAAGAATTAAAAACAAATCCATTTCAAGGTATTCCTCTAGGTAAAGAATGTTATAAAATTCGAATTGCCATTGCCTCAAAAGGAAAAGGCAAAAGCGGAGGTGGCAGAATCATTACTTGTGTGAAAATAATTTCTCATCATGTTTATTTACTTACAATTTACGATAAATCAGAAAAAGAAAATATCTCCGGTAAAGAATTAGAAGCCATTATACAAATAGCCGGTTTAAAATAATTTTAAACCTTTTTCAAAATAATTACAATAAGAATATAATTTCTTCCCTATTTCATCTGCGAAACAAAATACCAAATCCCTACTCCCACAATAATAGCAGCCACCGCACATAAAACTATTTTTACTGTACTCCACGGACGCTCGCCCTGCACTTCGCCTGTACGAGCATTAACCATAAAGCGATAAACTTTACTATTGTATTTGTAAGCGCTAATCCACAATGGCAATAAAATATGTTTGAAAGTTATATTTTTATAATCGCTGTTAATAGAAGTTACTTGCTGCACGTCGCCGCCAATATCATTACAAACCGTTGTGCGAATTGTTGGCGCCATCACTTGCTTGGCCCCTTCAAAACCGCTTCTTAAATCTACCTGATAACTCTCGGTAACAAATCCGCTTAAAAAACGATCATCGTGTGCAATGAGTGCTTCTAAATCCCAAGGCTCTAAATCGCGCGAAATTTTTTCGGGCAACGATTTTGATGCACAAATCAACACATCATCAAATTGGTTACTAACGGTCCCCGAGGCGGGATACCATCTTGTTTTTTGCACTTCACGCGTTTGTGATTCGCCTTTCGAATCGCGATAAGTTTCGGTAACATAATAATGTTCGCCGCGCATTCCGGTATAAGCACTCGTGGTATCGGTGTCGTAAGTCCAGTATGGCATATACAAACCATTTAATTTTTCGACCGACTCTTGTGCGTATTTTTTTAAATCATTCGGTGCAAACCATAAACCTCCTACCCATTTCACAAATTCTTCATTGGCCTTTTTGCGTTCTATTTTAAAAGGTAAAACGTATTTTGGTTTTATTAAATTAGAAGTCGTAGCATCTTTTATTACTAATGGTGTATCACAATACGGACACGCACCCGAAGTAATATTAGGCTTCAGTGTTGTGGCAGCACCGCAATTGGTACATTTAACAGTACTAACTTCGTGCTTTTCTTCGGTGTGTGCCTGTTCATTTAAAAACTTTTCGAAATCCGTTTCCTGAACCAAGGTTTCTTTTACCTCGATATCATTTTTCGCATTACAATATTCGCAAGTTAAACTTTGTGTACCGGGCGCAAATTTTAAATTGGCACCGCAATCTTTACATTTAATAAAGTTACCGGTTTCTGCTGTTTTTTCGCTGGTTTCGTTACTCATGATTCTCGTTATCGGTTATCAGTTAACTGTTATTAGGTTATTAGGTTTACGTTTCCTGCTTTATGTTTCCAATTTTCGTCTTTAATCTTTCTACTTTTAATCTCATCTCTTGAGTCTCTCCAATCTTTTTTGTCCCTTCACTCTCTTTTATCCCTTAAGTCCCTTTTCTCCCTTCAATCCCTCCCACATCATTTTTTCTTAATTACTAAAGTATCAAAACTTGGTGAATATCCAAAAAATCCGCCCAAAACATCTTCTCCGGTCATAAAGCTCTGAATATTGGTGGGAGAAGAAAACGGATTTCCATTGCTCGCTTTATTACGATAATAAGAATACCAATACTGATAATCTTTACGGTTAATCGTACAAAATTTTACTACAACGGTATCTCCCACTTTATAAAATCCCTGGTATGGATCCTTACTATCAGCCTCGGTAGCGTTAGGTTGCGCGCCCCGCTCGTAAAAAAATGTAAAATCTTTTCCGTCAACAAATTTATCGTCGAAGGCCGAGCTGAAAGGCGCAGAATAATATAGATCTTTATTCAAACGGGTAGCAAACCAACGGTAGCAATTTCCTAAGCCTAACGGTTCATGCATATGCGCATACATTTCGCCTAATGTATCGTGCAACTCACCTTTAAAAAAAATACTGTCTAATGCTATCGGCGGATTAATATATGTATCGCAAGAATAATTTTTTCCGTTTACTGTAATTTGCAAATGATACGATTTTCCAACCTGACCAATTATTTTTGTTCCAATATAAAAATAGCCGGTATTAGGATCAAGTTCTTTTATTGTATCAATTGTAATGCCATCGTTCACTGTAACAAACGCGCCTTTTACAAAAGCCTTTTCGGGATGATGAAAATCAAAATTCCCAAAATAAGGAACAGAGTTCGACAATAACACAATGGCAGGCTGACCGGTTTCGATGGATGCTTCCACCACTAATTTTTCTTTATACTCAGGCAAATCCACTTTAATATCTTTCCTGCAAGAATTATTTAACACTATTAAAATAATAATCAGAAAGAATTGTAAAATATTTATTTTTTTCATCATAATCAGAATTTAAAATTCCACGTTAAACTTGGTAAGATAGGAAATAACGAAACTTGTTTAGCCTGAACAG
This sequence comes from Sphingobacteriaceae bacterium, assembly GCA_023251725.1. Lineage (GTDB taxonomy): Bacteria > Bacteroidota > Bacteroidia > B-17B0 > Aurantibacillaceae > JAHEYG01. The sequence continues at coordinate 7,530 of JAHEYG010000069.1, forward strand.
TAAGATCTCCCTTAGCAAAATCACCGCTCCTGCTATAATAAATAAAATACGGATTATAACGGTTGTAAGCATTAAAAACGCTAAGTGTCCAACTGCCCAAATAATATTTTGCAAATTTCCTGGGCACTTCAATGCTGGCAAAATCTTTTCCTTCTTTTTCATATCGCTTTTCTATTCTCGCCCTTTTGCGCATCAAATGTTTTTCTCTATCAGGAGTAAAAGTTACATTTAAATCTAAGCGACTGTAATCAGGAAACTGATACGAGTTTCTTAAACCATAATCATTGCTGATACTTCCACTATAAAGAAAAAATCCATTGGGTAAAGTTCCTCTGTTTCCTGATCCATACACAAACACCAGTCCGAAATTAAAAAGTTTATTGTAATCGTATGTCAATACAACCGAAACGTCGTGTCTTCTGTCGTACTTCGCTAAATAATCTTGTCCGTAATTAATCGCATCAAAATGCCGCCAGGTCCACGATAAAGTATATCCAATCCAGCCGGTGAATTTTCCGGTTTTCTTTTTCAGAAAAAATTCGGCGCCATAAGCCCAGCCTCTTCCGTACGTAAAAGCATTATCCGGGTTATCCAAAATATTATCCGATGGTACTGCGCCTTCTTTATAATCAATTTGGTTTTGCATGTCTTTGAAATAAATTTCTATCGACGATTCGAACATATTATCTTTAAAATTTTTAAATGCGCCGAGCACATATTGATTGGAGATTTGAGGTTTAATAATTTCGGTACACGGCATCCAAACATCGGTTGGTAAACTTACCGAAGAAATAGAAGCCAAATGTACATATTGAAAATTTCGGGTATAAGATGCTTTCATCGAAAATGATTTGGTAAACGAATAACGCAATGATGCCCGTGGTTCCAAACCGTTATAGTCCACCACTTTTTCTCCGTTCTTATAATTCACAGTATCCGATGGTTTCCCGAAAAAATCTTTTTTGTAGCGGGTAAACGGACCAACCTGCATAAAATAACTAAACCTCAGGCCCGCATTAAGTTTTAATTTGTCGGTAATTTCCCAATCGTCACCAACGTAAACAGCGCCGTCGTGCGAATACAGTTGAATTATTTTTCCGAGATCAAATTTGGTATCGCCTTGTTTTGCCGATAAACTGGTGGGAGTAAAAGTGTGAAAAATATAATTAAATCCTGCTTTTACATTGTGTCGAGGGTTGGGAAAATAATTTACATCGTATTTTAAATTCCAGTCTTTAATTCCAGAGCGAATGGTCAATTCAAAACTTTCTTGTTCGGCGGTGAAAGCAAAATTATAATCGCTGTAAATTAAAGAAGCGTTGGCAAATAATTTCGAATTAAAAACATGGTTCCATCTTAAACTTGCAGTGGCATTTCCCCAGGGAACGGTGGCTGTAAATTTAGATTCTTCATCATGAAAATAAAAAACATCTCTCCCAAAATACGCGCTCAAAAATAAACGGTCTTTATCCGAAAATTTATAATTTAGTTTCGCATTCAAATCATAAAAATAATAAGAGGTACCTGCAAAGGGGCTGCCGGGTTCAAAAAAAGGCTTCGAAAGAATATCAATATAAGTTCTTCTACAGCTCACAATAAACGAACATTTATCTTTTATAATAGGGCCTTGAATACTCAAACGCGAAGCAATAACACCGATGCCTCCTTCTACCTGGTATTTTTGATTGTTACCTTCTTTCATCGAAATATCGAGTACGCTCGACAAACGGCCGCCGTATTGCGAAGGCATTCCGCCTTTAATTAAAGTTACATTTTTTACCGCATCTCCATTGAAGATGGAAAAAAATCCCATTAAATGCGAAGCATTGTAAATGGTGGCTTCGTCTAATAAAATTAAATTTTGGTCCGGTCCGCCGCCTCTCACATAAAAACCGGTGTTACCATCGCCGGCCGATTTTACTCCGGGTAATAATTGAATGGTTTTTAAAACATCCACTTCTCCCATAAATGCAGGAATTTTTTTTATCTCTGCCATGTCTAAAGTAATAGCGCCCATTTGCGTCGACTGCACATTTTCGTCGGCCTTATCGGTAGTAATTTCAACTTCTGCCAATTGTTTATCGACCGTTTGCATATTTACGTTGTTACTAATGTTTTTAATAAGATCGATTTGAACAGTAAATGTTTCGTAACCCAAATAACTGTAAGCAACAATATAATTTCCTTTAGGAACCGTTAAAGAATAAAAACCATATTGATTGGCCGAAGTAGCTTTGTTAATTTCACGAATGAAAACAGTGGTTCCAACAGCGCTTTCGCCATTGGCTTTATCTTTTATATAACCGCTAAGTGTGGCGTTTTGGGAAAATAAAAATCCCTTATAAAAAAGTAAATAAAAAAATATTTTGGCTGCATTTTTCAGATATACAAAAATACAAAATGCTGAGCTGAAAAACGGATTAAAATTGATTTTTTATCCCGATAGCTATCGGGACGGCATTAAATGGTATTAACTAGGCTTTTTTCTTTTTGAATCCGTAATAAAATCCGAAACCGAAGGAAAACCAGCCGATATTGGTTTTATTTTCGTAAGTCGCGTCGCCGTATTTAATAGATTGGCCGCTCACGCCTTTATCGGCGTAATTATCGAAACAATTAAGAGAGGGGTCATACGTATAAAAATTATGATTGTAGGCCAAATGTATACCAAACGCAAAATTTTCGTCTACTAGAAAATTAACGGCAACTTCCGGCCGAATAAAAAAAGCTATAAAACTTGTTGGAAGTTTTCCTACAAGGCTATCCGCACATCTCACATCAGTATACTGATTAAAGCCGTATCCTGAATTCAAAGAAAAACTCCAGAAAATTTTTTCCGTGGCAAAATGGTCATACCCAAGTCGGACATAACCCTGATGTACTTGCATCTTTGTACCGAGACCGTAAGCACTTTGCCCAACAGCGGTAGAAGTTGCAACCACTTTAACATGTTTGAAATAATCAGCGGGATTCCAGAGCGAATTTCCATAACCAACACCTACACAGAAATTATTAAACAATCTTACATTACACGAAAAATTGGCGTCGTAAACCCCAGTAAAGCTCATACAAAACGCTTCGCTGGCAGTGTTTTTAGGAATGAATCCTGCCAATCTGAAACTCACAACCGGTAATATTTTTTTGATTTTCGGAACGGTTTTTGTTTCTTCCTGCGCAAACACGCTTAGGGATACAATGGCTAATAATATATGGAAATAAAGTGCCCTCAATTTTTCATCCTAAAAATACAGCATTTATTCTCATTTTTTACCATTTAAATAAAAAATATTTTTAAACCGAAATATTGCCTTAATTTCGGGTATGATTTTAAATTTCTCACCTGACATTAATAGAAAACGTGGCTTTGCGTTTTTTATTTTAATAATTGGATTCTTTTTTTTAAACACAAGTATTCGAGGCCAATTGGCCGATAAGGCTAAGCATATTGAGGTGGCTGAACTTATTAAAAAAGAATACAACACTAAAAATTATAAAAACATTTATTGGATGCTCGATTCTGTTATGAAAAAAAGAACGACAGAAGAAAAACTAATAGATTTTTATAAAACGAAACTATTTGATAATTACGGTGAGATGGATCAGTTAATCTGCACCGATTTTAAAACGCAGTTTTATCTTTTTACGGCTACTTTTAAAACTACTCAGCTCGATTTGGTTTTAGCCTGCTCGCCCGATGGGAAAATAAAATCGATGGGATGGATTCCTCATAAAGAAAAAGAAGCAGAACACATTCCGCTTAAAAACGAAAATTATTTAAGCGACAATGCAAAAAAAACAAATTGGGATTTGAAAGTTGATTCTATAGTAAAAAATTTTATGAGCAACGGCTCTAATTGCGGTTTAAGTATCGGCATTATTAATGGTGATGAAATAACTTATTATAATTATGGCGAAGTAAAACGAAACTCGAAACAAATTGCCGACACTAACACCGTTTACGAAATTGGTTCGATAAGCAAAACTTTTACTGGAATTTTATTGGGACAAGCCCTCAGCGATAAAAAAGTAAATCTTATCGATGACATAAGAAAATATTTACCCGAAGATTGCAAAAATTTAGTTTACGTGGGAAATCCCATTAAGTTAATGCATTTAGCCAATCACACTTCGCGCATTCCGCGGATGCCAAGTGATTTTGAGAGTCAGCCCAACTACGACATGAATAATCCTTATAAAAATTACAGTAAAAAAATGGTATTTAATTATTTAAAAAAGCTGGCGCTTGATACTTTGCCCGGTGTGAAAAATGAATATTCTAATTTAGGAATGGCTTTGTTGGGAATTATTTTAGAAAAAGTGTATAACAAAACATACGAAGAATTAGTGAGCGAATTTATTACCAAACCTTGCGGGATGAAAAGTACTAAAATTGTAATGAGTGAAAACGAAAACAAATATTTTGCCACCGGTTACAATGCTAACGGTGAGCCTACCACACATTGGGATTTAGGAGACTTAGCACCGGCAGGCGGCATACGGTCGACGAGCGCCGACATGATAAGATACATTAAAGCCAATATGCAGGAAGCTTCCGAGAAATTTAAATTAGCGCACTCCGCTACTTTTAATACTGGTAGCGGAACCATTGCTTTATCGTGGTTTGTTGATATTAACAAAAAAGGAAATACTCAAATTTGGCACAACGGTGGTACGGCCGGTTTTTCGAGTTTTTGCGGTTACATTAACGGAAAAAAATTAGGAGTTGTTGTTTTAAGTAATTCAGGAAATAGGGCTGATTATATTGGGATTGGAATATTGAAATTGTTGCAGTGATTTTTTATTTCCTTGAAATGGCCATTCCGAGAGGGATTCGGATTATTTAATTATTCTGGCACGGTTATTGTTTAATCTAGTTTTTGATAACTCAATAATTACAATGCCGAAATTTTTTACCATAGCATTTATCTGCCTTAATGCTCTCGTATCGGGGCAAGTCAATTGGCAAATAAAAAATCCTTTTGAACAAAAAAACTTCATCGAAAATAAAGGGCAATTTGAAATGCCTAAGCCGCTATCAGAAAAAGAAATATTATTTAGCGCTTCAATAGATGGCGTTGATTATTTTTTTACCAAACAAAGCTATGTTATTAAATACACCAAACGTGTTGAGCGGGACAAAAAAGAAAAATCTAACCAAAAAGAAGAAAAAGAAAGTGAACTTTTCAAATACAAAGTTGTAGACCAATTTTATGAAGTTAAATTCATAAACGCAGCTTCAGATTTAAACATCATTCCGCTTAATAAAGTTTCACATTATTATTGTTACGCTGATTTAAAATCGCTCGGCCAAAAAAACACGCTTACAGCGAATGCCTATGAAAAATTAGTGTATAAAAACATTTATCCTTTCATTGATTTAATATTTGAATTTCCGAAAGATACCTGCGGCATTAAATACAGTTTTATTTTGCAGCCCGGCGCCGATCCCAATCAAATAAAAATTCAACTGCCTGGAGGCTTAAAAAAAGTGCTGAACAAAAAAGGCGATTTACTAATTCATTCTGAATTCGGTAAAATAACTGAACATGCTCCGGTAACAAAAACAGAAAGCGGTAAGCTTGTTAATTCAAGTTTCGTATTAACCAATGGTAATATTGGTTTTACTCTTGGCGATTTTCCAAACGATCAGCAAATTATCATCGATCCTTGGATTGTAACTCCAAATTTTGCATCTAATCCAAAAAAAGCATTTGATGTTGATTACGATAATTTCGGGAACGTTTATGTTTACGGCGGCAGCGGCTTATCGGCAACCAATTTATTAAAATATAACAGCAGCGGTATTTTATTATGGAGTTATCTGTGCAATCTTTTTATGCCTTATGAACCAAATGGCGGTTATTATTACGGCGATTTTACCATTGATCAAAATACATCGAGTATTTATCTTATTCAAGGATTAAATATGAATGGCGCAAAGGTTATCAAATTAAATTCTTCGGGTATTTTAACTTCCATTTTTAATGGTAATATACTTTTTCAGGAAATGTGGCGCATTGCTTATAATGCTTGTACCAAACAAACTGTAATCGCAGGCGGCGGACCAAGCATTCCCACTTACCAAACTTGTTATTTAGATTCGGCACTAACCAATTTAACACCTGTTCAATATATTCCTGGGGAAGAATGTTGTCACGATATAAACATGCTGGCTATTGATAATTATGGAGCTTGCTATCAAGTGAGTAATTCATCTGTTGGTGGACCGTTATATAACAACCAGCTCATAAAACTTCCTTTGCCGAATTTAAGTCCGGCTTACTACAATGTAAATACTGGTTATTCCATTGGAGAAATTTATAGTAATCAGTTTTATAATTATTTCGAAAATGGTTATAATGGCATCAGTACTTCTAAAACCAATGTTTATACTTACGATGGGCACGCACTAAAAAAATGGCAAGGCAATAATGGAAGCTTATTGTTTTATAAAAAAATAAATAATCCTCTCGATTCGAGCCTTATTTATTGGGGTGGATTAAGCAGCGATGATTGTGATAATATTTTTTTGGGAGATAATACCGTTTTAAAACAATTGGATGATAAATTTAATTTGGTAAAATCTACTGTTATGCCCGCCGAAATTTATGATGTAAAATTGGGCCGCGGAAATAAATTATACGTTTGCGGAAATAAATTTTTAGCCGCGCTCACAGTAAGCATTTCCAATTGTTCTGAAATGAATGTTTCCATTACAAAAACAGTTACCAATGCGAGTTGTAAAAGCAATGGAATGGTTTCTCTTACTATAAATGGAAATAATCCTCCCTACTCTGCCTCATGGAATACCACGCCGCCACAATCCGGACTTTCACTTTCTAACTTAACTCCCGGAATTTACACGGCAGTTATTACAGATAATTCCTGTAATAAAAACTATAAAGTTGATAGTATTATTATTTTACCTCCCGCAGAATCCTTTACTGCTAACGGAGAATCTACTAACAGTGCCTGTCTAGGAAAAAATAATGGTTCTGCTTTTGTTCATGTAAATGGGGTAGGTCCGTTTAATTATTCATGGTCCAATGGTCATACCGGGAGTGACAGTTCAACTAATTTAGCTCCCGGAAATTATTCGGTAAATATTAGCAATGCAGCCGGATGCAAAGACACGGTTTATTTTAAAATAACAGAACCCACAAAAATAGTTGACAGTTTAAATATTTCTGCCTCTTACTGCTCTACCGAAACGGAAGCGCGATTAAAATTAAATTCTGAGAACGTGTACGGGCCCTATCAGTGGTATACTAATGGCAACGCTGTAATGGGAGCGAATTCTTCTAATTATTTAGTTCCTGTGGATGACATCAGTACTTATTCTTTAACCTGGTATTACAACGGTTGCCGTTATAAGACGGCCATTATATTGGATAATATAATTCCGGTCGTGGATATTAGTAAAATTAAAATCACCAATATTTTTACGCCGAACGGAGATGGAGTGAACGATATTTTTTATCCGATTTCTCCATTGGAATACCCTTATGTTTATAATACTTCAGACAATTATGAACTAACCATTTTTGACCGTTGGGGGAAAAAAGTTTTTGAAACCAGAGATAAAGCGCAGGGCTGGACAGGAAAAAATTTACAAAATAATAATTCGGATGAAAGTGTGTTTTTTTGGATATTAAAATTTAAAAGTGCTTGCGCCAGCGAAAAAGGATTTAATACTTTAAAAGGAAATGTAACACTTACGAAGTAATATTGATCTTTTACACCTTCGCCGCCACAGCAAACATCTCCTTCAATTTTTTGATTACAATATCAATTTCTTCTTTGGTATTGTATTTGCTGAATGAAAAACGCACCGAAGGACGAGTCATATCAATTCCCAATGCTTTTAAAACGTGCGAGCCTTGATTACTTCCACTGCTGCAGGCGCTTCCGCCACTGGCCGCAATGCCGGCGATATCTAAATTAAATAAAAGCATTTCCGCATCAGGATGATGTGGGAAACGGCAATTTAAAACTGTGTATAAAGAATTCTCTCCAATCTCACCATTAAAATCTATTCCGTCGATGTTAGTTTTTAATTGCTCCATCATATAATTTTTTAATCCGCGAATGTATTTCTGATGTTCATCCATGTGTGCGTGCGCCAGTTCAAATGCTTTTGCCAATCCAACAATGCCATAAACATTTTCGGTGCCACCACGCATGTTACGCTCTTGCGCGCCACCGTTAATGAACGGATTTATTTTTACGTTGTGATTGATGTATAAAAATCCAACACCTTTAGGACCGTGAAATTTATGTCCGGCACAAGTTACAAAATGCGCTTTTATATTTTCGAGGTCAATATTAAAATGCCCCATGGTTTGTACAGTGTCGCTATGAAAAAGTGCATTGTATTTTTCGCAGAGCTCTCCTACTTTTTTTATGGGAAGCAAAGTGCCTAGTTCGTTATTAGCGTGCATTAACGAAACTAAACTGCGTTCGTTATTTTTTAATAATTCTTCGAGGTGATTCAAATCAATATTTCCTTTTTCATCAATATTGACCCAGCTTAATTTTATTTTTTTATTTTTTTCGAGAACTTGTAAAGTATGTTCCACCGCATGATGTTCAATTTTACTGGTGATGGCGTGTTTTATATTGTGAGATTCAAGCGCCTGACAAATGGCCATGTTATCGGCTTCCGTTCCGCCCGAAGTAAAAAATATTTCGGCGGGAGAAACATTTACTAATTTAGCAACCGTTTTACGCGCCACTTCAATAGCAGTTCGTGTTTTTCTTCCGAAGGCGTGAATGGAAGATGGATTACCAAATTCTTCCGTCATGTACGGAAGCATCGCGTCCAAAACTTCTTTATCGAGTGCAGTAGTAGCGGCGTTATCGAGATATATTTTTGGCATTTTGTTTTGGAACTATCTTGTAAATATCTGAATTTTTTGGGAAAATATATTCTAAAATTTAAAAATTATTGTACTCTCTTCAGTCAGCAGTGGGCAGTTGCAGTAGGCAGTCAGGTTTTTCCTGCAAACTGCCACTGCCAACTAATTTTTAATTTTTAATTCTCAATTTTTAATTATTTCTTTAATGTCATTAATAATTTTCTTCGCCAAACTCTCCGCCGTAGCTTGTGTCTGACTTTCTGAATAAATACGAATAATAGGTTCGGTATTTGATTTCCGTAAATGCACCCACTCTTTATCAAATTCAATTTTTACACCATCAACAATATTTACGGGTTGTTTTGCATATTTCTTTTTAACGCTCTCTAAAACTTTATCTACGTTTATTTCGGGGGTTAATTCAATTTTATTTTTAGAAATAAAATAATTCGGATAAGAATGACGAAGCATCGAAACCGATTTTTTAAATTTTGCTAAATGTGTTAAGAAAATAGCAATTCCCACCAAAGCATCTCTCCCATAATGCAATTCAGGTAAAATAACCCCGCCGTTTCCTTCGCCGCCAATTATCGCTTTAGTTTCTTTCATCATATTCACCACATTTACTTCTCCCACAGCCGAAGCAGAATATTTTCCTCCATTTTTTTCGGTAATATCTCTCAACGCTCGAGTAGATGATAAATTAGAAACGGTGTTTCCCCCCTTATGAAATTTTAAAACATAATCGGCCACCGCCACCAAAGTATATTCTTCACCAAACATTTCTCCGTCTTCGCAAACTAAAGCTAAACGGTCAACATCCGGATCAACACTAATTCCTAAATGCGATTTTGTTTTTTTTACCATCGCCGATAAATCTTTTAAAT
>JAHEYG010000127.1 GCA_023251725.1 Sphingobacteriaceae bacterium
TTTATTGAAATTGACTTGTAATAAAATTTGTCCTAATGGATTCGTTAATATTAATCTTGTATTTTTTAAATCAAGTCCCACAATCTCAATATATAATTTATCATTCACCGGGTTGGGATAAACTTTTATTTCAGAATTCTGATTTCCTAATTGCTGAATACCGGCACAAGTTGAAACCGACTGTGTAATTACACTTACTTTTTTACAGCCATTCAAATCTGTTCCTTGCACCGAATAGCTCGTTGTAATAGTTGGGCTTACTGCAATAACTGTGGTAGTAGCGCCTGTACTCCAAGAATAGGTGTTGGCGCCATTTGCAGTGAGGGTTGCTGTTTGTCCGGTACATAATAAACTTGAAGTACTGGCTACGGAAACTATTGGTAATGGATTTACTGTAATATTTGAAATACCCGGACTCGCCGAGACACAGGCAAAAGTATTGGTGCCCGTTACCGAATAGGATGTTGTGGTCGTTGGTGAAACAACCGGTCCGCCTCCAGAAAAGGTATAAGTAATTGCACCGCTCGCGATAATTGTAAATGATTGGCTCGCACAAATTGTTCCGCTGTTAACTGTAATTGTTGGAGATGGATTTATTGTAATAGATTGAACCGCGGTGTTTGTACAAGCTCCAACTGTTACGGTTACATTATAAACTCCGTTTGCAGTTGCTGTTATTGCTGTACTTGTTGAACCGGTCGACCAAAGAAAAGTTGCGGAAGGACTACATCCCGAATAAGTACGAAACGTATAATCAAAACCCGCAAAAGCATTAAATCCTAAATTGGCATAAACATTTCCGCCGGGATATGGGTTGGAGGTGCTTCCTCCAACACATTGTGCACCATTGCTACCTTCAAACACCAGAAAATAGGTTGTTCCTATAGTAACTGTAACCGCTGATGGCCACATGACATCTACCCAGGTATTAGGATTGCTCACAACTGTGCCTGTTGCTAACATTACGCCTCCCAAAGTTGGTAAATTAGTCCATAAAGAAATTGTTACGGTACCAACACCCGCAACATTGTTAGCTAAATTAATTCCAGCACCGCATATAGTAGTAGCTGTTGGAACAAAAGATTGGGCCAAATCTTGCTGCGAAAAATTAGCCATACAGGTAGTGTTCACTGTTTGATTTTGATCAATCACTAATCCTCCACCGCCACCTGCAACAATTGCCGTTAGCGTTGGACTAACATTACACACCGGAGGTGGTGGATTTTGCGAAATGGTAAGCGTGCATTGCGCTTTACTGAGTGATGTAAATAAAAATAAAGCAGAAATGAAGTATAAATTTTTCATGTTTTTTTGAGTTTAATTTTTTTGTAATTGAAACTCTAAGGTAGGTATTAATTGGATTGCTTTGACAAAATCAAAAAATAATTCCAGTAAAAAAGTATAAATGGTATTTTTTCGGATAAAAATCACATAGAGGTTTTAATTAAACATTTAGGTACAAACCATTTTTTCAAATAATTTTCCCACAAAATAATTTCATCGCTGCAATTAACATATTGTTTTTTTGCATTTCTCCTAAAATACAACCCGCAGCCCTTTTTTAATTCTGCAACAACTAATAATTTTAATTCTTTTAGATTTAACTTTTTATTTTCACTTCCCAGTTCAAATCCAACTTCATTATTAAATAAATCCATTACGCCCGATAAACTATCAGGTAATTCGCCGTGCTCTTCCCTATTTTTTAAAAAATGTTTGTAATTGCCTTTCTCGTGGGCTTTCCCTAATTTTCTAATTTTTCTAATTTTTATTTTCTGTGCGAAAGCGCTCATAAAAAAAATATGCCGAAAAGCATCCAATTTACCTCCGCTTTCAAAGTCATCTAAAGTATTTTCTTTTTTTACTTCCTCATAAAAGGGCAAACATCTTTTGTAAATTTTATTCGCTTTTAAAGCTGCAAAAGGATGAAACAGTGCCCATTTTTTTTCATAACACGATGTCGTTCTTTTATTTTGCGATGCAATAAAAAAATAATTGAAACTTAAAATAAATATGAAGCACACTCTCAAATAAATAATATCTAAATAAATATTTCTTTTATCGCGGTTAACACATTGATGTTAATAACAGAATATCGTTTTCAGCTTTACCAAAGTTAATATCTTTAGATTTGGTCAATGGCTTTTAAAGGCGATTTATTTAAAAAAATATTTGCAAAAGAATTAGGCACCGGTTTGGCCAACAGCATTAACGACCTCCGCGATAAAGAATTCAGCGGAATTAAATTAAGTCCGGAAGAACGTTTTGCCCTTTCTAATTTCGACAAATACCGTATCACTATTTTGAATTCGCAGGAAAATGAAGATCATTTTCATCAACATTACCGGCAGTTGCAGGTAATTGCCAATCTTACCGACTGGCACGAGTTTCTAAAAGAAGAATACCATAAATAATTTCTAAAAACTTATTTTATTTTTTTATTACCTCTAGATTTTGGGCTAATTAAATAATTTTATTTATCCGTATAAACGTCTTCCTAAAAGCGAATTTTACATTTAGAATCAAATTAATCAACCTCAGTCGGCATAAAAATCATTTTAAATCACAGATTATGTTTTAACTTTTAGAAGTTTTGATTACATTTGCGGTCCACGCAATTTTAAAACTATGTACGTAAAAACATTAGGACAATTCATCATTGAAAAGCAAAATGATTTCCCTTTTGCAAAAGGAGAATTATCGCGTTTGTTACGTGATTTAGGGATAGCTTCAAAAATAGTTAACCGAGAAGTAAATAAAGCCGGTTTAGCCGAAATATTAGGAGAAACAGGTGATACAAATGTTCAGGGTGAGAAAGTAAAAAAGTTGGATGTTTTTGCCAATGAACAATTTATTGCCGCCTTAAAAGCAGGCGGTGAAGTATGTGCCATTGCAAGCGAAGAAAATGAAGAAATTATTCCCGTTGATTCAGAAGTTTCTAAAAATGCAAAATATGTAGTAGCCATTGATCCTTTAGATGGTTCTTCAAATATTGATGTGAATGTTTCGGTGGGAACTATTTTTTCAATTTATCGTCGTACTACTTTAAGCGGACCTGGAACCATTGAAGATTTTATGCAGCGAGGAACCGAACAAGTGGCGGCTGGTTATGTAATTTATGGTTCGTCTTGTATGATGGTTTATACTACCGGAAAAGGTGTAAACGGATTTACACTTGACCCGAGCATTGGCGAATTTTGCCTATCTCACCCAAATATGAAAACGCCTCAAGCCGCTCATGTTTACTCTGTGAATGAAGGAAATTATTTGCATTTTCCTGATGGTGTAAAAAAATATATAAAATATTGTCAGGAAGAAGATAAAGCAACCGGTCGCCCTTATTCATCGCGATACATTGGGTCCGGTGTTGCCGATATTCACCGTAATTTAATTGTGGGAGGAATTTATATTTATCCTACCACCACAAAATCTCCTAATGGAAAATTGCGTTTATTGTACGAATGCAATCCATTGGCATTTATTGTTGAACAAGCCGGAGGAAAAGCAACCGATGGAAAAAAACGTATTTTAGAAAAAGATATTAAAGAATTACATCAGCGTACACCGTTATTTTTGGGTTGCTCCGATATGGTAGATAAAGTGCTGGAGTTTATGGCGAAATATTCGGCCGAATTGACTTTTAAATAATTCTTTAATGCCAATTGGCACCTTATATTTATTTCCGGTAACCTTAGGTGAATCGCCCCTAACAAATGTTATTCCCCAATTTAATATTGATTTTATTAAATCAATTAATTTTTTTATTGCCGAAGATGCAAAAATGGCGAGACGCTTTTTAAAAGCCTGTCAGTATCCCGATATAAGTAAAGCCGAAATTTTTGAATTAAATCATCACACAAAAAATCAAGATGTTTCTTCTTTTCTGCAGCCATTGTTAAATGGAAATAATTTGGGCTTATTAAGTGACGCGGGTTGTCCGGGAATTGCCGACCCGGGAGCAGATATTGTAAAACTAGCGCATCAAAAACAAATTAAAGTGGTGCCTTTGATTGGGCCAAGCTCTATTTTATTAACGGCAATGGCATCTGGTTTTAACGGACAAAATTTTTCGTTTAACGGATATTTACCAATAGAAAAATCGAATCGCATTAAGCGCATAAAAGAATTAGAGCAATTGGTTTATCGAAATAATCAGTCGCAGTTTTTTATTGAAACACCTTATCGCAATAATCATTTGCTGGAAGATTTATTATTGAATTTAAACGGAGAAACGCTCCTTTGTTTGGGAAGTAATTTAACAATGGGTTCCGAAAAAATAACTGCAAAAACAGTTGCCGACTGGAAAAAAAACCAACTTCCCGATTTAAATAAAATTCCAATCGTATTTGGGATTTATAAATAACAAATAATTTTCTCCGAACTCCGAACCTCCAACACTGAACTTATTTCATCATCACACTTCGCTTCACTATATAAGTATAAAGTATCGAATCAAATCCTTTATTGATATCGGCTTCCACAAAATCAATATGGTATTGTCCGCATTTTAATTTTAAGGCGTTTGTAAAATTGGTAACGGTAGCAATGTAATTTTCTTTTATTTGGGTGGGATTTATTTTTATTTCTTCACCGCTTTCCAAATCAATAAATTTATAAGGGCGATTTTCAAATTCAAAATCCATTTCTTTGGCTTTATCACATACATGAAATAAAACTACTTCGTGTTTTTTATATTTAAGATGTTGTAATGCTGAAAATAATTCTTCGTTGTTACCTTCGCTCTCAAACATATCACTAAAAATAACAACGAGCGAACGTTTATGAATTATTTCAGCAATTTGATGAAGCGCTTTTATGGCGGAGGTGCTTTTTTTCTGTGTAATTTCTTTTTTGTTCAGCAAATCTTCTAAAGTCGAAAAAATAAGTTTTTGTTGTGCCGGACTGCCCTTTGCGGGGAGATGAAG
>JAHEYG010000128.1 GCA_023251725.1 Sphingobacteriaceae bacterium
GAAGTGCGGTGATGGGAGCGTTTATGAATGTTAGGATTAATGCGGCGGGTTATGATGATAAAAAATATGTCGCAGAAATTGTTGCCAAAGGAAAGGCGATAGAAGATAAAAGCGTTGCTCTTGAAAAAGAAATTTTAGAGATAGTGAATAAAAAAATTGGAATTTAAAATTTAAATAGCGGTAAAATGAAAAAATTAATTGTTTTCTTAATAATAATTTCCTCAAATTTATTTTCCCAAAAAATAGATCCGATAGCTATCGGATTTAAAACAGGTACCGATAAATTGTCGGAACCCAATTCGTGGTCGAAACTATTGGAGTTCGATAATGGAGAAACCAGTTTTTTAATTGCTCATGAATCGGCGCGGTTTATTCAAATAAAAACTTACAATGCCGATCACAGTATAAAATATGATAGCGAATTGCATTTTGCCAATGTTGAGAATAAAGATCCACTTTATATTTTAGCGGTTTATAAAATAAACAATCAAATTGTCATATTTTTAAATCTTTCTAAAGAAGAGGAAATTCAAATTAGAAGAGTAATTGTTGATCCGGCCACCGGTAAAATTACAAAAGAAGAAGTAATTGACAATCTTCCTGTAAAAAGGAAGCGTTTAAAATTTATTATCAATTATCCCTACACGGTTGTAAAAAAAGCTGATGAATCTGACGATTATACCTTAATCTCAATTTATAAAACGGAAGAAGAAACACATAAATTGGTCGTAAAAAATTTCGACGCTACGCACATACAAACTACTTTCTTCAGAGGAGCATACGGATTTGAATTTGACCGAATGGAATTTTCGGGCTCTTATGTGGATGGTGGCGGCAATGCTTATTTTGTGTTAAATAATATTTTACCCGATGCAGGAAAAGATCGCGCACATTTGGTTTTGTTCAGATTGAAAAAAGCGTCGAAACAACTTGAACAGATTTCTATTAAGCAAAAAAATATCTATACCGGAGCAAGCTGTCATTTTACCAGAGATGAAAAAAACTTCGCCATCAATATTTGGATTAATTATATCAACACCGTAGAAGGATGGACTCCCACCAAATCAAATACTGTTTTACTGAAACTAAATGCCACTGCTTTTACAATTGGTACGGATATAAGAATAAAGAACGAAAAGATTTTTGAAATTGAAAAAAGAACGGTGGCGTTAACGGATAAAGATAAACCTGAGTTTGTAGAGTATCCGCAATTTGTTTACACTGATAAAGAAGGAAAAAATTATGCTTTTTTTCAACGCTTTAAAACTAATTGCAAGGAAGTTTGCACAACATCTATATATGATATTGCGTTGTATTGCATGAATGCAGATGGTAAAATTGATTCGGTAGCCATTGCACCATTAAACTTTTTTATTCCTTATATTTCTAACGATGAGAAAGATTATAGTTTTAGGAATTCAGATTGGGAAAGAGGAAAATCAGGTTTGTTTGCGAATATTCCTACAGCCGTAAATCAAATGGGAATGATGAGTGTTAAATATTTAGATTATATGATAACGCCCGAAGGAAATAAATATATTATTCACAACGATTTGCCTTCTAATATTAGCAAAAAGGCCGGCGAAAAAGCAGAAGAATATAAGAAATCAAATGATGGAGACGCTTGCTTGCTCCAAATAAACGACAAATATGAAATAAATAAAAGTTTTATTTTTGGTAGCCCCGACACCCGAAAAAATAAATACATGTGCATTTTAACCTCCGATTATAATTATAAAACCAATGCATTTGTGTCGGTGTATGTTGACCGTGACAGCGGCGACTCGCACCTTATTTGGATAAAACTATAATTTTATCCTCGATATAGAAACAACATGTGCGGTATAGCAGGAATAATTCTTAAACAAAAAAATAATCTTAACTTAAAAGAGAAGATTGTGGCTATGTCGCAAGCGATTAAACATCGCGGTCCAGATGGTGAAGGATTTTTATTTGCCCGAGCCGGAACGGATGGGTTGTCTTCTGAAAATTTGGTTACTCCTTGTTCTTCCAATGAAACACCTTCATTTAAAAACAAAGAATTAAATTACATTCCGCATAAAAATATTTCTGAAATAAATCAAGATTCATTCCTTGCATTGGCGCATCGCCGTTTATCTATTATTGATTTAAGTGATACCGGTCATCAGCCAATGAGTTTGGGCGACGGAAAAATTTGGATTACTTACAATGGTGAAATTTATAATTACCTTGAGTTAAAAAAAGAATTGGAGCAGGAGGGATGTAAATTTGTTTCTACCAGCGATACAGAAGTTGTTTTAAATGCCTATAAACACTGGGGTTACGATTGCCTTAAGAAATTTAACGGGATGTGGTCGTTTTGCATTTATGATTCCGAAAAAAATAATTTATTTTGTTCTCGAGATCGTTTTGGGGTAAAACCTTTTTATTATGTAGATAATGCAAATTGTTTTGCTTTTGCCAGCGAACAAAAAGCATTTGTAAAAAGCGGATTGATTAAAGCGGAAATAAATAGCAAAGCGCTGCATAATTATTTTATTAATGATAAATTAGAAACCGAAGAACAAAACTTTTTTGAAAATGTAAAAGAATTGTGGCCGGCACATTATTTGGTTTACGATTTAAAGAATCATTCTTCCCAAATAAATAAATATTACGAAATAAAAGAAGGTTATGATTTTAATACAGATTTAGAAAGCAATGAAGTTTTAGTAAAAAAAATTTCCGATAAATTAATTCACGCAGTTGATATTCGTTTACGCAGCGATGTACCGGTTGGTTCTTGTTTGAGTGGGGGAATTGACAGTTCTGTTTTGGCTGTATTGATGAGCGAAAATCAAAAACCCCCCGTTCATTATTTTACTTCGGTGTTTAAAAATGAACCCGAAGATGAAAGTTATTTTGCGGAAATTGTTGCAAAAAAAACAAAAGGTATTCACCATGTTCATGAACCAAACGCGCAGGGTTTATTCAAGGAAATGGAATCGCTTGTTTATTCGCAGGATGTTCCTATTTGGGATACGAGTACATACGCGCAGTATAAGGTGATGGAACTCGCCAAAAAAAATAATATTAAGGTGGTTTTAGACGGACAAGGCGCTGACGAATTATTTGCGGGGTATCATCATCACTTTGTTGCCAAATGGAATTATTTATTGGGGTATGGAAATGTTTTTGGACTGGTTAAGGATTTAAGTAAAAGTAAACTCAGTATCGAATCGCCCTATTCTGTATTTTTAAAAGAAAAAATTAAATCAAATTATAATTCTCATCTAAAAAATATTGAAAATTATTTTACTACAGATTTTATCAAAGCGCACGAAATTAAAAATCCTGTAAAGTATTTTGGCTCGGTAAATAAGCAATTGATAAACGACATAAGCGAATCGCGTTTAAAAACTTTTTTAAAGTGTGAAGACCGTTGCGGGATGTGGCACAGTGTAGAAAGCCGTACGCCATTTAGCGATGATGTTGAATTAATTGATTTAATGTTCTCAATAAACGGAAACCGTAAAATACAAAACGGAGTTTCAAAATATTTTTTAAGAGAAGCTGTAAAAGATAAACTCCCCAAAGAAATTTACACTCGTTACGATAAAAAAGGTTACTCCACCCCAATGAATAAATGGATTGGCAGAAATTATAAAACTATTTTCGAAATAATTGAAGCTGCTAAATTAGATTTTGTAAAAACCGATATTCTAAAAAATAAATTCACGTTGCAAACGGCGGGCTCTAATGAAATCAGAGTTTTGTATAAACTTTATGTTTTATCGCTTTGGAAAAAAGTGTTCTGTAATTTTTAAAACATTTTAATGGAACGCGGATGACGCGGATGCAACGGATTTCCGCGAATCTTATCAATGTAGTTAAAGATTTTAATGAAGAATAAATAAATCTGCGTTAATCCGCCCAATCCGTGTCATCCGCGTTCTATTTCTAATCCCCCTGCCGTCCCGCCAGTAAAAACATTACGGCCATTCTTACTGCTACACCGTTTTCTACTTGTTCTAAAATTATCGATTGGTCGCAATCGGCAACATCACTTGTAATTTCTACGCCGCGATTAATTGGACCGGGATGCATGATGACAATTTTCTTTTTTATACTATCTAAAAGTTCTTTGTTTAGTCCGTACATCATCGAGTATTCGCGCAGCGAAGGAAAGTATTTTGTATCCTGGCGTTCTAATTGTATGCGTAACATATTTGCAACATCACACCACTCTAATGCTTTTCGTAAATCGGATTCTACTTCAACTCCTAAAGATGTAATGTATTTTGGGATGAGAGTTAACGGTCCGCAAACTTTTACTTTGGCACCTAATTTTTGTAAACAGAAAATATTTGAAAGTGCCACTCGCGAATGTAAAATGTCTCCTACAATTGCTACTTTTTTTCCTTTTAAATCGCCCAATTTTTCCTGCATCGAAAAGGCATCTAACAAAGCTTGTGTTGGATGTTCGTGTGCGCCGTCACCGGCATTTATAATTTTTGCTTTTACTTTTTTAGAAAGAAATATTGCAGCTCCTGCATTGGCGTGGCGCATAACTATCAAATCCACTTTCATGGCTAAGATATTGTTTACCGTATCAACAAGTGTTTCGCCTTTTTTTACCGAAGAATTAGAGGCTGAGAAATTGATGATGTCGGCGCTCAAACGTTTTTGTGCGAGCTCAAAAGATAATCGTGTGCGGGTAGAGTTTTCGAAAAATAAATTGGCAACTGTTATATCGCGCAAAGAAGGTACTTTTTTAATGGGACGATTAATAACCTCCTTAAAATTTTTGGAAGTGCTTAAAATTAATTCAATGTCGTGTTTGGAGAGATTTTTTATTCCGAGAAGGTGGTTAACACTCAGGTTGCTCATTTTTTTGAAATCCTCATTTCAAAAGCTAAAGATAGGGATTATTCTTTAATCTA
>JAHEYG010000003.1 GCA_023251725.1 Sphingobacteriaceae bacterium
GGATTAGACGAGTACATCGAAAAAATTAAAGGCGGTTGGACGGATGTTGATGTAATTATCACCATGCCTTCTGTTATGGGAAAAGTTGGAGCTTTAGGTCGTGTGCTTGGTCCGAGAGGACTAATGCCAAACCCTAAAACCGGAACTGTAACCATGGATGTAGGTAAAGCCGTAACCGATTCAAAAGGCGGTAAAATTGATTTTAAAGTTGATAAAGCCGGTATTATTCATACCAGCGTTGGTAAAGTTTCTTTTGACGCTAATAAAATCGAAGAAAATGCCAATGAAGTTTTAAATACTATTTTAAAATTAAAACCGTCGAGTGCAAAAGGGACTTACATGAAATCTGTAGTAATGAGCAGTACCATGAGTGCCGGAATTCCAATCGACACCAAATTATTCATTTAAACTAACAACAATCTAATCATGAATAAAGAAGAAAAAACATTAGTCATAGACAAGTTGGTAGAGCGTTTAAACGCCAACAATAAAATCTATTTGGCAGATTGTTCATCGTTAACGGTTAGTAAAGTAAATTCGTTTCGCAAAGCTTGTTTCGAAAAGAAAGTAAGCGTTACTGTAGTTAAAAACTCTTTGCTTAAAAAAGCAATTGAGCGTGCAGCCGACAGTAAACTTATAGGTTTAATTCCTGCATTAAAAGGAGAAACTGCTTTAATGTTTACAGATACAGCAAGTGCCCCTGCAAAAGTTATTAAAGAATTTCGCAGAAAAGGCGGCGATAAACCGGTATTAAAAGCAGCTTACCTTGAAGAAAATATTTACTTAGGCGATAATCAACTCGATAATTTGGCTTCTATAAAGTCGAAAAACGAAATGATTGCCGATGTAATTGCATTGCTTCAGTCACCAATCCAGCGCGTAATGTCTGGTTTGGAAAACAAAAAGGGAGACGAAAAAGAAGCAGCTTAAAAACTTTAACAAAAACAATTTTATCCGCCGAAAGGCAGAACAATAAAAAAAGTAAAAACAATTATTAATTTTTAAAACCAAAAATAAAATGGCAGACGTAAAATCAATAGCTGAAACACTGGTAAACTTAACAGTGAAAGAAGTACAAGAATTATCTAAAATATTAAAAGACGAATATGGCATTGAGCCAGCTGCAGCAGCAGTAGTAGTTTCCGGTGGCGGTGCCGCAGGTGGCGAGGCAGCAGCAGCAAAAACCACTTTCGACGTAATGTTGTTAGAAGCCGGTGGTGCAAAACTTGGCGTGGTTAAAGTTGTAAAAGATTTAACAGGACTTGGCTTAAAAGAAGCTAAAGACTTAGTAGACGGCGCTCCAAAAGCAATTAAAGAAGGAATTGCTAAGGAAGAAGCTGAATCTATGAAAAAGGCTTTAGAAGAAGCAGGTGCTAAAGTTGAAATTAAGTAATTAATTTCTCAAAATTGGGAAGCGGTCTGTTACAAGACCCTTTCCCATTTATTGTTTCTAAAAAAAACAATAACACTTTAGTTTCAATAAATCTTTTTAACAACTAAAATAAAAAAAATTGGCTGCAACCGTAAAAAACAAAGCGAGAATTAATTTCTCAACCAACAAGTTTCCTATCGAATATCCGGACTTTTTGGATATACAAGTAAAATCTTTTCAGGATTATTTCCAATTGGAAACAACACCTGAGAATCGAAAAAAAGAAGGTTTGTTTAAAGTGTTTTCCGAAAATTTTCCAATCTCGGATGCGCGTAACAACTTCGTTTTAGAATTTAAAGATTATTATATCGATCCGCCTCGTTACAGCATTGATGAGTGTATCGAACGTGGACTTACATACAGTGTGCCCTTAAAAGCAAAATTGTATTTGTATTGTACCGATCCGGAGCATGAAGATTTTGAACCGATTATGCAGGATGTGTATTTGGGAACAATTCCTTATATGACACCAAAAGGTTCATTTGTTATTAATGGAGCTGAGCGTGTTATTGTTTCTCAGTTGCACCGTTCGCCGGGAGTGTTTTTCGGACAAAGCCGTCACGCTAACGGAACTAAATTATACAGTGCGCGTGTAATTCCATTTAAAGGATCTTGGATTGAATTTGCAACAGACATTAATAACGTGATGTACGCTTACATCGACCGTAAGAAAAAATTACCGGTTACAACTTTGTTGCGTGCTATTGGATTTGAAAGTGATAAACAAATTTTAGAAATATTTGGTTTAGCCGATGAGGTTAAAGTAAGTAAAGCCGGATTAAAACGAGAAGTAGGCCGCAGATTAGCAGCCCGCGTTTTAAAAACCTGGTTAGAAGATTTCGTAGATGAGGATACCGGAGAAGTTGTTTCTATTGAGCGTAACGAAGTTATTATTGATCGTGAAACTCTTTTAGAAGATTCGCATATTGATTTAGTTTGTGATGCAGGTGTAAAGTCTATCATCTTACATAAAGAAGACGTGAACACTGCAGATTACGCTATTATCTATAACACTTTACAAAAAGATTCTACTAATTCCGAAAAAGAGGCGATAGAATATATTTACCGTTTATTGCGTAACGCCGAACCGCCAGATGAAGAAACTGCACGTGGTGTAATTGATAAATTATTTTTCTCTGATAAACGTTACGATTTAGGAGAAGTTGGTCGTTACCGTATTAATAAAAAATTAGGTATCGATATTCCAATGAATATTCGTGTTCTTACTAAAGAAGACATGATTCTTATCATTAAATATCTTATCGAATTAATTAATTCGAAAACAGATGTGGATGATATCGATCACTTAAGTAATCGTCGCGTTCGTACTGTTGGAGAACAATTGTATTCTCAGTTTGGTGTTGGTTTAGCGCGTATGGCTCGTACTATTCGTGAGCGCATGAACGTTCGCGATAACGAAGTATTTACTCCCACCGATTTAATTAATGCAAAAACATTATCATCTGTAATTAATTCATTTTTTGGAACTAATCAGTTATCTCAGTTTATGGATCAAACCAATCCATTGTCGGAGATTACTCATAAGCGTCGTTTATCGGCACTGGGGCCGGGAGGTTTATCGCGTGAGCGTGCCGGTTTTGAGGTGCGTGACGTGCATTATACTCACTACGGTCGTTTGTGTACTATTGAAACGCCGGAGGGACCAAACATCGGATTAATTTCTTCATTGTGTGTTTATGCAAAAATCAACAAGCTTGGTTTTATTGAAACACCTTACCGTACTGTTACAAACGGAAAAGCAGAGGTAAATAAACCTGCTACTTATTTAACAGCCGAGGAAGAAGATCAAAAAAATATTGCCCAGGCAAACGAAGACATGGATGAGAAAGGAAACTTCCTCGGTAAAAAAATCGTGTCGCGTTTCGAAGGTGATTTTCCAATTTTAGAACCTGAGAAAGTACATTTGATGGACATTGCTCCAAATCAAATTGCTTCAATAGCAGCTTCGTTAATTCCGTTCTTAGAACACGATGATGCTAACCGTGCATTAATGGGATCAAACATGCAACGTCAAGCCGTTCCATTATTACGTCCTGAATCTCCTATTGTTGGAACAGGAATTGAAGCACGTGTTGCGCAAGATTCACGTGTGTTAATTAATTCGGAAGGTGATGGAATTGTTGAATACGTTGATGCCAGAGAAATTACCATTCGTTACAATCGCTCTGAAGAAGAAAAATTAGTAAGCTTCGATGGTGATGTTAGAACTTATAAATTAACCAAATTCCAAAAAACAAATCAAAATACTTGTATCAACTTAAAACCAATTGTAAAAAAGGGTGATAAGGTTTCTAAAGGACAAGTATTAAGTGAAGGTTACGCCACACAAGCAGGAGAATTAGCTTTGGGCCGTAATTTAAAAGTGGCGTTTATGCCATGGAAAGGTTATAATTTTGAGGATGCCATTGTAATTTCTGAAAGAATTGTTCGTGACGATATTTTTACGTCGATTCATATTGATGAATATACTTTAGAAGTTCGCGACACAAAACGTGGTTTAGAAGAATTAACTCCCGATATTCCAAATGTAAGTGAAGAAGCTACGAAAGATTTGGATGAAAAAGGAATCATTCGCATTGGTGCGGAAGTAAAAGAAGGTGATATTTTAATTGGAAAGATTACTCCTAAAGGAGAAACTGATCCGTCGCCCGAAGAAAAATTATTGCGCGCCATATTCGGAGATAAAGCAGGCGATGTTAAAGATGCATCGTTACGCGTTCCTCCGTCATTAAAAGGTGTTGTAGTTGATAAAAAATTATTCTCACGCGCCATTAAAGATAAAAAAGCAAAAGCAGATGAAAAACCGTTGATTGATAAATTGGATTCTGATCATGAAAAAAATGTTCACAATATCAAATTACAATTAATTGAAAAACTTTTTGTTTTATTAAACGGTCGTACATCTCAAGGCGTAACTAATATTTTGGGTGAAGAAATTATTCCTCGCGGAACAAAATTCACACAGAAATTGTTAGAGAGAGTTGATTTCTCAGAAGTAAATCCAAGTAATTGGACCACCGACAAAGACAAAAACGAACAAATCGAACGCTTAACTCATAATTTTATGATTAAGTATAATGATTTGCTTGGCCAGTTTAAACGCGAAAAATTTCAGATTAGTGTAGGTGATGAATTACCAAACGGAATTGTTCAGTTAGCAAAAGTTTACATCGCACAAAAACGTAAATTAAAAGTTGGTGATAAAATGGCCGGTCGCCACGGTAACAAAGGTATTGTTGCCCGTATCGTTAAAGAAGAAGATATGCCATTCTTAGAAGATGGAACTCCTGTTGACATTGTATTGAATCCGTTAGGTGTGCCTTCGCGTATGAACCTCGGTCAGATTTACGAAACAGTTTTAGCTTGGGCCGGACAAAAATTAGGATTGAAATTTTCGACTCCTATTTTCGACGGTGCAACTATTGATCAGATTGATGAGTATACTCAAAAAGCTGAGTTGCCTCAGTTTGGTCGCACGTATTTATACGATGGCGGAACCGGTGAGCGTTTCGATCAACCTGCTACTGTAGGAATTATCTACATGCTAAAATTAGGACACATGGTAGATGATAAAATGCACGCCCGTTCTATAGGACCATATTCATTAATTACACAACAACCTCTCGGTGGTAAAGCACAGTTTGGTGGTCAGCGTTTTGGTGAGATGGAAGTGTGGGCGCTTGAAGCTTATGGAGCAGCAAATGTGTTACAGGAATTATTGACTGTTAAGTCGGATGATGTAATGGGCCGCGCTAAAGCTTACGAAGCAATTGTAAAAGGTGAAAATATTCCTACTCCCGGTATTCCTGAATCGTTCAATGTATTATTGCACGAGTTAAGAGGGCTGGCCTTAGATATTACAATGGAATAAACGCCTCACCCCCGGCCCCTCTCCAAAGGAGAGGGGAGAAGTTTAAAGTGAGAATTAGAACAAAAAAATTAACAAGAATTTAAACCAGAAAATAAAATGGCTTTAAGAAAAGATAACAAACTCAAATCAAATTTTTCTAAAATCACAATTAGTCTTGCTTCGCCGGAGTCTATTCTTCAGCGTTCAAGCGGTGAGGTTTTAAAACCGGAAACTATTAATTACCGTACTTACAAACCTGAACGTGATGGTTTATTTTGTGAGCGTATTTTTGGTCCGGTTAAAGATTTCGAATGTCATTGCGGAAAATATAAACGCATTCGTTACAAAGGAATTATTTGCGACCGTTGTGGTGTTGAGGTAACTGAGAAAAAAGTTCGTCGTGAGAGAATGGGGCATATTAGTTTGGTTGTTCCGGTGGCACACATTTGGTATTTCCGATCGCTTCCAAATAAAATTGGATACATTTTAGGATTGCCAACTAAGAAATTAGACATGATTATTTACTACGAACGTTATGTAGTAATTAATGCCGGTATTGCTGCAGAAAATGGAACTTCTTATTTGGATTTTTTAACTGAAGAAGAGTATTTAAATATTCTCGATGGTTTACCAAAAGAAAACCATGGTTTGGATGAAAAAGATCCAAATAAATTTGTGGCTAAAATGGGAGCGGAAGCTCTTCAGGAATTATTGAGCCGTTTAAATTTAGATGAATTGTCCTACGAATTACGTCACAAAGCTTCTACTGAAACTTCCCAGCAACGTAAAAACGAAGCCCTAAAACGTTTACAGGTTATTGAAGCATTTCGTCACGCTAATACACATGTGGTGAATCGCCCTGAGTGGATGATTGTAAAAATTGTTCCGGTTATTCCACCAGAGTTGAGACCGTTAGTTCCATTGGATGGAGGCCGTTTTGCAACTTCCGATTTAAATGATTTATACCGTCGTGTTATTATTCGTAATAACCGTTTAAAGCGTCTTATCGAAATTAAAGCTCCCGATGTAATTTTACGTAATGAGAAACGTATGTTGCAAGAGTCGGTTGACTCCTTGTTTGATAATTCACGTAAATCAAATGCAGTTAAAACCGAATCTAACCGCGCTTTAAAATCATTATCCGATTCATTAAAAGGTAAGCAAGGAAGATTCCGTCAGAATTTATTAGGTAAGCGTGTAGATTATTCGGCACGTTCGGTAATTGTTGTTGGACCTGAATTAAAATTACACGAGTGCGGTTTGCCGAAAGAAATGGCGGCCGAATTATTTAAGCCGTTTATCATTCGTAAAATGATTGAGCGTGGTATTGTTAAAACAGTTAAGTCGGCAAAGAAAATTGTGGATCGCAAAGAACCAATTGTTTGGGATATTTTAGAAAATGTTTTAAAAGGGCATCCCGTAATGTTAAACCGTGCTCCCACATTACACAGATTGGGTATTCAGGCTTTCCAACCAAAATTAATTGAAGGAAAAGCTATTCAATTGCATCCCTTAGTTTGTTCGGCTTTTAATGCCGATTTCGACGGTGATCAAATGGCGGTGCACGTTCCGTTGGGACATGCTGCAATTTTGGAAGCCCAAATTTTAATGCTGGCATCTCATAATATTTTAAATCCATCTAACGGTGCGCCCGTTGCCGTTCCTTCACAGGACATGGTTTTAGGTTTATATTATTTAACTAAACCTAAAAAGAATATTAAAGGAGATGCAGTTAAAGGAGAAGGAAAAATTTTTTACAGTGCCGAAGAAGTAACCATTGCTTTTAATGAGAAAGTGGTCGACTTGCACGCTATGATAAAAGTAAGAATCACTAATCATTTAGAAGATGAAAAATTAGTAACGAAAGTTATTGAATCTACTGTTGGTCGCGTTATGTTTAATCAATTGGTGCCGCATGAAGTTGGTTTCATTAATGAATTACTAACTAAAAAATCACTTCGCGATATTATTGGAATGGTTTTGAAAAAAACCGGAATGGCAAAAACTGCAAAGTTCCTCGATGATATTAAAGAACTTGGTTTCCGTACTGCATTTCGTGGTGGATTATCATTTAATTTGGGTGACATTCAAACACCTCCCGAAAAAATGACCATCATTAACGATGCGCACGGACAAGTTGAAGAGGTAATGAATAATTACAACTTAGGATTTATTACCAACAACGAGCGTTACAATCAAATTATTGATATCTGGACACACACTAACTCTAAGGTTACCAAAAAAGTTTTGGATAATTTAAGTAATGATAAACAAGGATTCAATTCTGTTTACATGATGTTAGATTCCGGTGCCCGAGGTAGTAAAGAACAAATTAAACAGTTAAGTGGAATGCGCGGTTTAATGGCTAAGCCACAAAAAGCAGGTAACACAGGTGCTGAAATTATTGAGAACCCGGTGTTAAGTAATTTCCGCGAAGGTTTATCCATTTTAGAATATTTTATTTCTACTCACGGTGCACGTAAAGGATTAGCCGATACAGCTCTTAAAACTGCTGATGCCGGTTATTTAACTCGTCGTTTAGTGGATGTTGCGCAAGACGTAATTATTAATATTACCGATTGCGGAACTTTACGCGGATTAACAATGACAGCATTAAAAAATAATGATGATGTGGTTGAAACTTTATTCGATCGTATTTTAGGTCGTGTTGCTGTTAACGATGTTTATCATCCTACAACCGGCGATTTAATTGTATCGAGCGGAGAATTAATTAACGAAGATATTGGTGCAGTAATTGAAAAATCTCCAATAGAAGCGATTGAAATTCGTTCGGTATTAACTTGCGAATCTAAATCAGGTGTTTGCGGTAAATGTTATGGAAGAAACCTTGCTAACGGACGGTTAGTTCAATTAGGCGAAGCTACAGGAGTAATTGCAGCACAATCTATTGGTGAGCCGGGTACGCAGTTAACGTTACGTACATTCCACGTGGGTGGTACCGCTTCTAATACCGCAGCTTCTTCAAGCTTAATTGCAAAACACGAAGGAATTGTTGAGATAGATGAGTTACGTACTGTTGAGCGTTTAAACAACGAAGGGCAAAAAGTAAATATTGTAATTGGTCGTTCAACAGAATTACGTATCATAGATTCCAATACCGGAATTACTTTAACTACAGGAAACGTTCCTTACGGTTCGCAGCTTTACATCAAGCCAAATTCTAAAGTTAAAAAAGGAGAAGTATTGTGTGATTGGGATCCGTACAACGCGGTAATCGTTTCTGAATTTGGTGGAACTGTTGAGTACGAACACATCAAAGAAAATGTTACTTTCCGTGAAGAGTCTGATGAACAAACAGGTTTCCGCGAAAAAGTAATTATCGAAAGTAAAGATAAAACGATGAGTCCGTTAATCCGAATTCTGGATAAAAAAGGCGAGTCGCTTAAAATGTATAACATTCCGGTAGCTGCTCACATTATTGTGAATGAAGGCGCGAAAATTGAACCGGGACAAATCTTGGTAAAAATTCCGCGCGTTACCGGAAAAACAGGAGATATTACCGGTGGTTTACCTCGTGTAACAGAGTTGTTCGAAGCACGTAACCCAAGTAATCCTGCCGTGGTTTCTGAAATTGACGGTATTGTTACATTCGGAAAAATTAAACGTGGTAATCGCGAAGTGGTTGTTGAAGCTAAAACCGGTGAGCAACGTCGTTACTTAGTAGCTTTATCAAAACATATTTTGGTTCAGGAAAATGATTTCGTTCGTGCTGGCGATGCTTTATCGGATGGAGCGATTAGCCCGGGCGATATTTTAGCTATTAAAGGTCCAACTGCCGTTCAGGAATATTTAGTGAATGAAATTCAGGAGGTATATCGTTTACAAGGACAAAAATTAAATGATAAACATTTCGAAACTATTGTTCGTCAGATGATGCGTAAGGTGGAGATTGTTGATCCGGGCGATACTGTTTTCTTAGAGCAACAAATAATTAACAAGATCGATTTCATGGAAGAGAACGATAATGTTTATGGGAAGAAAGTAATTATGGATCCGGGTGATTCGGAAGAATTAAAGCGAGGACAAATTGTTACTGCTCGTAAATTACGTGATGAGAATTCAGTGTTGCGCCGTAAAGATTTAAAGATTGCTGAATCGCGTGAAGCAGTCCCGGCAACGGCGAATCCGATTCTTCAGGGTATTACAAGAGCTTCGTTACAAACTAACAGTTGGATTTCTGCGGCGTCGTTCCAGGAAACAACTAAAGTATTAAATGAAGCGGCTGTAAATGGTAAAACAGATACTTTACTCGGATTAAAAGAAAACGTAATTGTTGGACATTTAATTCCGGCAGGTACAGGTTTACGTCATTACGAAAAATTAGTGGTGGGAAGCAAAGAAGAGTACGAGCGTTTAATGGCCAGCAAAGAAGAAGTGGAGGAAGAAGTTTAATGAGATTGACAATTTTTTTGATTGACGATTTACAATTTAAATTTTACCAATTATAAATTGTAAATATCCAAATTGTAAATAAAAAAACCCGGTGACTTAAAAGTATCGGGTTTTTTATTTGAAAAATTAATTTTTAGAGAATCATGACTGAAGCAGAAGAATATTTTCATTTGGTGGGGATGCAAATTAAAGGAGCCAATAAAGGAAAAATTTTCGGACATGAAAGTTACTCTGTCGGTAAAAAACCATTTTATTTTTTGGAAGAGCAGGAGGTGGTTTTTAAATTGGGAGGTAAAATTAAAGAAGAAGCGTTGAAATTAAAAGGCGCCACCTTTTTTAATCCCATGAAAAAAGAAGGAAAGGGAATGGGCAATTGGATTCAATTATCTTTTAAATATAAAGCGCACTGGGAATATTTTGCAAGGGAAGCGTATTTAAAATTAAAATCAGAATTGCGAAAATAAGTATAAATAATTATTTTAATTTTTATTTTATTTTTTCCCAATTATTTTAATGAAGTCATCTTTTTTTTCACGTGAAACTTTTATTATACTTCCATCGCTCATAACTACTTCGCCACCTTTTCCATTATTATATTTTGTTATATTATTAAGGTTAACCATGTGTGAACGATGAATCCGGTAAAAATTGTTTTCCAACAGAACCTGCTCAAACTCTTTCATAGTTTTGCTTACCAGTATTGAATTACCGTTTAATAAATAAAATCGGGTGTAATTAATTTCACTTTCGCATCTTATGATAAGCCCGGTATCAATTATTTCAAAACCTCCTTTAACCGGTAAAATAATTCTGTCGCTGAAAGCACGTTTTGTATTTGCTAAACTTGCCAAAAGAAACTCAATTCGTCCGTCGGGAGTTTTAAGTTTAATTCGTTTCTCCGATTCTTCTACTGCGCGTTTCATTTCTTCTATATTTACCGGTTTTAAAAGATAATCAATTGCCGAATAGCGAAAAGCTTTTATGGCAAATTCATCATGTGCAGTAACAAAAATAAGTTCAAAGTCTTTTTTTTGGAGTTTATTAAGCAACTCGAAACCATTCATTCGTGGCATTTGAATATCCAGAAAAACTATTTGTGGCGAATGTTCCTCAATTAGTTTTTTGGCCTCCGTACCATCGCTTGCCATTGCAATTACATTTAAATTCGGGCAGTGCTGGCTAAGCAGTTCTTTTAGAATTTCTCTTCCGCTTAATTCATCATCAACAATTATTGTTTTCATATTCATTGTTTTTATAAAGACACAATATTATTTTTGTTCCCAATGATTCATTTTTGTCATTATTAAGATCTTCAATCTTTAATTCGTATATTTTTTCGTTATGAGTATTCATATTCATTATCCGGTCGGCAGTTAATTTCATTGATAAAGATGATTTTGTTTTTCCGATATTTAATTTTTTTGATTCGATTCGGCCAATCCCATTGTCTTCAATAACACATTCTATTTTATCGGTATGATTGGTAAATTTTATATTTAATCTTTTTTCGCCATCTTTCGCCATTAATCCATGCCAAAGTGCATTTTCAACGTAGGGTTGTAAAATCATTGGAGGAAGCATTACTGATTCAGTAATAATGGTTTCATCAACTTCAACTTTATATATAAATGAATCGCTGAAACGGCGTGCTTCAATTTCGAGATAAAGTTGAAGAGCTTCTATTTCTTCCTCCAAACTAATAAGTTTATGTTTCGAATTTTCCATTATCTTTCGAATAAGGCTAGAAAATTTTTCAAGTGCTGTGTAGGCTTCATCAGATCTTTTTTTAATTATTAGAAACTGAATCGAATTCATTGCATTAAAAATAAAATGCGGATTCATTTGCAGCCGCAAGGCCTGTTGTTCTAATTCAAGCATTCCTCTTTCGTAATGTAATATTTTTTCTCGCGTTGCAAAAGAAGTTGTCAAATTCCTTACCCGTCTGAAAATAATAATTGAAACTGTAGACGCTATTATAAAAACAACAAGTACACTGAACCAAAGTGTTTGCCAGAATTGTGGTACAATCGAAAAAGTAAATACCTCGGGCTTTGTTTCCCAAGAACCATCAGAACTGAAAGCCATCACTTCGAAACTTTGATTACCGGGCGGAATAGATCCGGTTTCAATTGTTGTTGCACTTGTAACGTTCCAAATTTCACTAATGGAAGGAAAACGGTATTTATAAAGTAAGTTACCAATAAATTTATAGGAAGGACATAAAAATGAAATTTTAAGTGGAAATTCTGAAGAAGAATATTTTGAACCGGCAATTGAATAAGGTTTGTCGTTTATGTGTGTAATAAAAATTTTATGTTCAGGTAAAGGTGTAATTGTTTGTGGCTCGGTAAACATTGTAATTCCTAGTGAAGATGCTACCCAAACGGTATCTTTAAAAACAAATACGTCGTTAAGATCGTTACAAGCAAGACCTTGATTGGAATAGTATTTTTTAATACTGAATATTCCCAATAAAGTATCGCTGAATGAAATTTTATTTAAGCCATTTCTGGTGGTTACCCAAATATTTTTTTTAGAGTCGATATAAATTCCTTTGCAGAGATCGTCTGATAAACCGGAGGATTTATTTATTTCAAAATTTTTATTATTTATTTTTACAAATATACCATGGCCGTAGGTAGATATCACCAGCATATTATTGCCCGCGCTTTTCATAGAATAAATATCTTTTTTAGAAAGAAAATTAAAGGCCGGATCACTATAGTATTTATTATTTTTAAACATTACTAAACCACTATTTGTTCCGGCAAGCAAAAGCGAATCAGCAGGAAGATAAATCAAATCATTAGCTTTTACATTGGCAAAAACAGCAAGATCGAGTTTCGGATAAGCAACAATGTCATTTATTTGTGAAAGGCCTTCATTGAGATAAATAAGTTTATTAGAGGTTGAAACCACCGCCTTATTTCTGTTTATGAATTCAACTGAATTAATTAAGCCCTGTTCGGTTTTAAATTTTGAAGGATTACTAAATGAGAATTTCAAATATTTGGATTCTACGAATACCAAAAAGGTGTCGGAGTTAAAATATCGTTTTATGCCATAATTTAATCCCTCGCCTCCGGGATTTTCAGTATAAAGATCGAGGGTTTCAAATTTGTGATCGGTCATAATTGTAATTTTACTTTTTTTATGACCTGCTATAATATGGTTATTATCAATTCCATTAATTCGAGTTACATTTTCGGAAATAAGACCGCTCGCCACATTGTAATGTCGAATATTAAAATCAGGAATAAATAAAACACCGTTGTCTAATGTAGAAATCCAGAAGCCACCTTCATTATCTTCACACACACTGCTAACTGCTTTTCCCTTAAAATAAGTTTCTGTTTTTCCTTTATTATTTATTATGGTAAGTCCATCTTGATTGCCAGTACAAACTTGCCCCTTTATTTCTCCTATAAAATTTATCCGCGATGAAGTAGCGGCATAAACTGAAAAACCCGAGTCGCTAGGGTTAATCGAAAAACGATATAATTCCTTAGCAGTAGAAATAAACATTCCGGTTTTATTTCTATAAGCCCTCACAGTTGATTTATCTTCAATCCGATTAAATTCCGACTCCAGGTTTAATTTTTTGTCTTTTAAACAAAAAATTCCATATTCAGTAATAAGGTGTATTTCTTTTTCGTAAATAAATGAATAATGAACTCGAGGTTCGGCTTTAAAATCGGAAAATGAGTTTAGCTGTCTGTCTAATTTTAATACATAACCGCTTAGAAACGATAACCAGATATTCTGTTTTTCATCTTCAACTATTGAACTTATTTGTTGTAAATTATCATTCACACGAAGTACAGATAAAGTTTGGCCAGAATAAATTGAATCATTTAAAATAAATGCCGGTTTTCCATTAGAATTTTCAAGCCATATTCTACCGTAAGAATCTTCGAAAAGACGGTGAACAACATTATCGGGCAAGCCGTTTCCGCTATTAAATTTAGTAAAATTAACTCCATCGAATTTACATACACCGGCGTCAGTTGCAAACCACATAAAACCTTCTCTATCTTTTAATGTATGAAAAACACGATTCGATGAGAGACCATTCGTGCTGTTATAATTGAGGTAGGTAGGATCTTGAGCTTTAACTGTGTAAAACGAAATAATAATAAGTAATATAGAAATTTTATGCATTCACAATAAAGATACAAAAATGTAAACCCCTAGGTCCATTTAATTAAAAAATTACTGAATTCATTCGCTTATTTTAGTGCTCTTAATTTTATTTGAGAAAATCAATAACCCTTAGGTTAAAAAAAGACCAGTTCATTAGCCAAATGGTACAGTTCAATCATTTTCTACTTTATTCGAAAAAAGTAAAATTTAATAAATATGTTAAAATTTAATTGTTGCGAATGGTATTTGAGTTTCATTACCACCACCAATCGTGGCCGTTTAAAGGAAGTTTTTTGTAAAGCGCATTAATTAAAGTATCATTTTTAGTTCCTTGCAAAGTCAATAAACTATCATTATTTGATAACGCATACGTTCCAAAAAAAACCGTGCTGTCTAAAGGATTTTGTTCTTTATCGAATTTGCTGTACGTAGTTATTTTAATTGAATCTTTATTATTGTAAAAGGTATAGTGCATGTTAAGCCATGAATCATTTTTATCTTTAAGTTTATTATTCCAGTATTCTCTTTTTTCGAAATATAATTTTTTCCAGTAATTTTTTAAACTATCCTTGTTTTGCTTTACGTTATTGTAAGAAATAGAATTTAATTCATACACGCCAAAACATTTACTTTTTACTTTGCTTAATTCAGTTCCGGTGGTGGCGGCGATGTAAATTCCTTGTCCGAATTTTAAAATGATTAATCCGATAAAAATAAATTTTAAAAAACGGAAAATTAATTTTGAATTATTGCCTGAGAAAGGATTCGCAATTTTATTTTTGGTGGAAACAAACAAAGAAACAATTTCGTTTCGGTAATACAATAAAATTCCAATGTCAAAAAATAAAAACACAACCGAAAATGTAAAAGTATGTCCGCCTTCAATATTGTTAAACATGTTTACTAATAGCACACTGGCCAAAACCGGTAATAATAAAACAGCGCCTAAAAAAGTGGTTCTCCTAAACAATAGTAACATCCCCGGAATAAATTCAAACAAGCCATATAAAAAAGTTTGCGAATTACTTTTCCCAAAAAAATACCACAGCAAATGATGAGAAGAAACATCTTTAAGCGGCGTTTCAAGCGAAAGATAATTTATTTGAAATTGTTTCGTAATGAGTTTAGCGTAACCATAAAATATCACCATCGAAAAAATTAATGAATACCTTAAAATACAAACACATAAATATTCTAATTGCTCAATTTTATTTTTCTTTAAAATAAAATACAGAACTACTAAAGATAAAATACCTGAACAAGCACTGTAAAAAATTATTCCGATAATGTTTGAAGCATGCGGGGTAAAGAGCGGCACATCTCCCATATAAGTGTGAAGAACATAATCGCACATTACCGGAAAAACAGCGAGCACCGACCAAAAGCTGAGATAGAAGAGGTAAATTTTTTTGTTGAATGAAATTTTCTCCACTACTTCTCCTCCTCCGGCGTTTCCTCAAAGCGTTTCATCGTTCTAACAAAATTATCTTTCTTAGTAGGGTTGCAAATATTAAACAGGTAACTCGGACCTTTTTCAACGTTTTCCTGTTTACGATTTTTCGGTTTTAATTCTTTAATAATATTATTAAAAACCTGATTGCTCGAAATGGTGCTCATCAATCCTTTATAAAATTCAAAATAATACCAGGTAGCTGGGTCTGCTTCAATGTAAATGGTAATCTTATCTCCGCCCGAACGCAGCTTATCAATTTTAATGTGGCCGTTAACGAACCTATTTATTTCAGTTTTTAAAATATTTCCCAATCCCAATTTTCCTTCGCTCACAAAAGATTTTAACTGACCATCATATTTAAAAGTTAAATCATTAAAGAAAAAAGATTTTTCCAATTCATCCGGAAATTTTTTAATCTTACCGAATAAATTTAAATCTGCCACCACTTTATCTGCTTTATCTTTCCCAACAATTTCGCATAAACCTTTAAAAAAATCGGGTCTCCCAAAATCAACCGCTTCCAAATTATTTAAATACAATTCAATGTCGCGGGCCATTTCTTTTAAGGCTCTGTTATCAAAAAAGAAATCTACAGTCATTAATAATTTTATAAAAGCCGAATCTCCCACCGAATAATGTGTAGCATTACCAACAGTATTTAATTTAACCTGTCCCAAATCCATTCCCAAATCAAATTTTCCTTCGCCATACATTACACAATTAGTTGTATTCAAGCTCAAATAATTTCCGGGCATGTTTGGCTCCACTAATTTTTCTTTTGTTGAGATTTGATATTCATTCGCTTCTCTGTCGAAAGTTAGAAAGCCATCCGCCGTAACTAATTTTTTATCGCTGCGTCCTGATCTCGGCGAAAGAAATCCCGAATAAATAGCTGTAGTATCCGTCGAATACATAATGGCGTTCACCACTTGTAAGCCGTACATATCTTTGGCGTCGGCAGGAATAGGAATTAAAATATCCTTCGGATTGATGTCGCCTATAAATTTTAAGTACGATTTTTTTATCCGATTACAATCGTGCACAATTCTGGTTCCGCCATCAAAATATAAAAATTCGTTCGAAGCTTCTAATCTAACTTTCCCCGCAAAACTAAAATAATCATTAAAATTAAATTTATCTTTTTCGCTAATCGTTCCTTCCGAAATAGTTTGTCCGGAAGTATCAGGCCGTATGGCTGCAAATTTTATCAAAAACTTTTTATCGTTTTCATCCACATACAAATAATCGCCGGTGCCAAAATAGTTTTTACGACTGAAAATATTTGCTTTTACATTTCTGATATTATGAAATTTTGTAACTGTACTTGCTAAAATGGAAGCGTGCTTAAATGTATCGAGCACCGCATTTTTAAAAATAGTCACCTTTCCGCTGTCGGGATACAAACGCGAATCGGCTACATTTATAAACGGAACGTTTAAACAATGTATAATATATTTTCTCAAATTATATTTAGCGGCGGGCGCAAAAAAGCTAAGCGAATCCTGTTTAGGATGAATACTTATAAATTGCGGACCATCCAAATCTAATGCGTTGTCGATATTGGCATCTAGTTTTTTCTGATCATCACCCAATTCAATATCTTCACTATCCATAAACCATTTAAAGCGGTCCATATAAGCGATGTATTGGTTTTTATCAAACTTCACGTAAGATCCTTCGCCATTAGAAATAAATTCTCCCTGGCGTTTATCGAAATCAATTTTTGAATTTACGTTAACTGTAGAAAAAGTCATTCCTTCTTCTTCAAGAGCTTTTAAATGAAAGTCGGCTGTATCAGAAAAAAACTTTCGTTTTATGAAAAGAATTTTTCCGGAAGATAAATCTGCTTTTTCAAAATCTACTTTTCCATTTCCGGTTAATTGATGTTTGGTAAGATCGTATCTACCATTAAATTTTGCATTTTCTTTGTAGGTGGTGAATGGTCGTTTTAAATTTTTGGCCTGCAACAATTCTTTGTAAGGAAGGAAGCGCAAATACACCGTATCACCGTGCGCCATTGGAAATTCATCCGGATTTTCCTGTTCTTTAATGTCAAATACCTGGGCAATTCCATTGGCAGAATCGGGAAATAAGAGCAAATCATTAACTTTTGAGGCGCTCGCACTAAAATTAATATCACCGCCTCCGTGTAAACCTTTATTACTTAAACGAATTTCTTTATTAAATGTACCAACACCTCCATAAAGCGGAAATCCTTCGGGCGGAGTTTGCCGGATAAATCCCAATGAGTAATCTTTTTGCAAAGTTAATTTTTCGCGGAACTTTGGAAAAATTCCTGCCGACGCAAATTCACCGTCAAATACTAAACCTTCGTTTCTAAAATTATCCAAACTATCAATGGTAAAAGGATCGAGCTTAAAATAAAATTTATCACGATTATAAACACCTTTAAAAATAGTGCGCTTATCATAAAAAGAATAACTCTCTTTAAAACTTTGAAACGAAGGAAAGGTAGGCGCTTTGCCCCAGCCCGAATGATTTTTAGGAGCGTCAATTCGCAATTCGCCATTGGCATTTTCAATAACAGATTGCACTTTTTTATACGGAATGTTTCCATTCACGTCGGGTTCATACGCTTCCACATAAATTTTAATGGAATCGATGGTTTTCATTTTAACTTTAAAAGATTCGTAATCGAAAACAAAATCTTTTCCATGAAATTCAAATTTACCGGAGGCAATAGCGCCCGAAAATTCGATGTTACGGTTTTTCTTAAGCACCACTTCGCCATTGTGCGGAAACATAAATACTTTTTGCGTATCGCTCAATAAAATTTGCCGCACTCCGTAAACCGTTATGTCGTAATTTAATAAATTTAACTGCGCATTGTCTTTTCCCGGAATTACCGAATGCACCGTCATAATATCATAATCTTTTTGATGTTTGGGATAGGCCAGATAATCAAACAAGCGTTGCTTTACTGTAATGATATCGGTTTCGGGATCGTAATAAATTAAACCATAAATGGCCATCTTAAAAATAAGGGGACGCAAATCAACCGCCAGATATTTTATGTATTTCGCAAAATCTACAACTGTAAAACTCGGAAGTTTACCATTGTAATTGTAGTAGTCGTTCATTTTATTGACCGGACTAACGTTTTCCATTCCTCTAATCACATTGCCTCTGTCGGCCGAATAAAAATCGGCTGATTCAAAAAAAGCTTCTCCCTGAAAATTAGTTGGTAAAAAATTAAAAGCAATTTTTGGTTCATCAATTTTCCAAACCAATTGTTCGAAATACATATCGTATTTATGGAAACTATTCGAGAACGGCGTTTTTTGTAAGCCATCGTCGCCGCGCAAAAGCGTCACAGTTTTTTTATCTACCTGATAGGTAAAACTAATTCCGGGATGATAAATAGTGTCTTTGTCTAAAAAAAATTTTACTTGCCCCGGATTGGCCGCCACGCGCTCTTTACTCATAGCAAATGCGCGCGCCGAAATTTCTAAAAATTTTAAACCGTTACGTCTGAAAATTATTTTAGCGGGATGTTGGGCATTACCGGAGCCGATAAATTTTGGTCCGCGCATTCCAAATCCACCATCATAATCGACATCCGGATAAATATTTTTTACCAGCAAGCGTTTACTGTAAGAATCAAAGCGCGGATAAGTTGCATCTTTATTATTTTCTGTAATGATTCGATCCGATAGTCGGCCTAATTGCGGCTTATCAAAATATTGTTTACCGTAAAAAACGGCTGAGTCGCTCACGTAATTTCCGGTTTTGCAATCAATGGTGTATTTTTTTAATTCGGCATAAACATCATCGCCAAGGCCGGCACGTATCCATCCAACATGACCGGTTTTACCAATGAAACGGCCCCAGGTGGGATAAAAAATTCCTTTTGTTTCTTCAATGGCAATGGAGTCGCCCCGCGGATTTGTTCCCACCAAAGTAAACTGTTCAAAAATTACTTTTGGGATGGAATCGAATTCGAACCTATAATTGTTTTCTAAACTTTTGTAATTATACGCGGGCGATTTATAAAATGTATTATTTACAAACATACTTTCGCTCATGTCGAGAAAATCAGAAATTCCGCGAATGGATTTACCGGCGAGAATTTTTTGCAGACAGTTATGCCAGTTTTCGAAATTTTCGGTGGATTGTCCCGATTTAATAAAATTATTAATCGAATTAATGAAACTTACGAAATAAGGATACGGTTTCAATCGCTTCTTACACATTTGAACACCAGTTTCTATTATAACTTGTTTAAAGGTACCCGAGAGCGGTGGTAATTTCCATTGTTTGGTAAATTCTTCAACGTAGGCCTCTGCTTCTTTTTTATTGGCGGAGTTTTCGTAAAAAAAATCGTTTAATTCTTTAGGAAATTTTACTGTGTCGCCCGAAAACTGAGTAAATTTTTGCGCGAAGAAAGAGGTGGAATTAAGAAATATTAAAATAAACAAAAAAAGCCGAATAACTCTTTTAAACATAATGAGAAGAATTTTATCAAATATATAATTATACATTTGAATTTAGAGCAATGGCTTATAATTTTTGAAAAGATTTTTATTGGGAAACTTAGGACTAAAGAAATAGTTTTTGTTAATTTTAGCGGGTGCACTTTTTTAAAACTATACCATTTGTTCGGATTTTAATTCCTTTTTTGGTTGGCATTTACCTTGGTACAGGCTTTGGTTTAAACATAAATACTTTTATTGGCTTAGTTCTTACAGGAGTTTTATTGTTGTTATTGTTTTTTTTGGATAGCAAATCAAGCACAAAAATCAGGAAACAAACATTTGTTATTTTAGGAGATGTTTTTTTGATATTAAGCGCTTTGTATTGTTGTTATGTTTTTAATATTAAGAATTCAGATTTATTTTTTGGGAAATATGTAAATATCGAAAAGCAAATAAGCATTGGCGAATTACTGGATTTACCTGTAGAAAAAGAAAAATTTTATAAAGCCAAATTAAAAATTAAATATTTCAAGGCGGGTGCCAAGTTTGAAGCTGTTAATGGTGAAATACACGCGTATTTTAAGAAACCAATTAATAAATCTATACTTAAAACCGGAAATATAATTGTTTTTAAAAGTAAATTTAATTCAGTTGATGAGCCTTTAAATCCGGGAGAG
The DNA here is from genome assembly GCA_023251725.1 of Sphingobacteriaceae bacterium. Lineage (GTDB taxonomy): Bacteria > Bacteroidota > Bacteroidia > B-17B0 > Aurantibacillaceae > JAHEYG01. Next base: position 20,426 of record JAHEYG010000003.1, read on the forward strand.
TTTAACTATCACGATTTTTTAGCCAATAAAAATATTTATTATCAGTGCTTTATTGATTCGGCCGAAAGTAAATTGTTGGGCAAAAACCAAAATTTTTCATTGGTAAATTTTGGCCTGCAAATTAAAGAAAAAATAATTCGTGCTTTTAAAAACAGCGATTTAAGCACCGAAGCTTCTAATTTATGCATTGCGCTTTTAACCGGTTATGATGATGATATAAACCCCGAAACCATTAACGCCTTTGCGCATTCGGGTACCCTTCATGTGCTTTCGGTTTCGGGTTTGCACACCGGAATTTTATATGCTGTTCTTGTTTTTATATTGGGAGTGTTTGACAAAAATAAAAAATTTAAATTTTTGCAATTACTGATTATTATTTTTTCACTGTGGTTTTTCGCTCTTATTACCGGTTTTTCTCCACCTGTTTTGCGGGCGGTAATCATGTTAAATTTATTGGTAATAGGGCGCTTTTATTTTAATTATGGCTCGCAAAACGCCATTAATATTTTGGCGGTGTCGGCATTTTTAATTTTATTGTTTAATCCGTTTTTATTATTCGATGCCGGTTTTTTGCTGAGTTACACGGCTATTTTGGGAATTATTTACTTTGAACCTTATGTTAGTAATTGGATTAGCACTGAGAATTATTTCCTAAAAAAAATATGGCAGCTAACTAGTGTTTCTATTGCCGCGCAAATAAGTACTTTGCCAATTGTGTTATATATGTTTCATCAATTTCCTTTGTGGTTTGTATTTTCTAATTTGTTGGTGATTCCGCTATGTACAATAATAATGTTTATGGGATTTTTGGTGCTGATGAAATTAAGTTTTGTTGCACCGCTGATAAACATTATTACCAAATTTATTTATTTTTTAATTCACCTTACCGATAATCCTCAATGGGGATATATAGAATATATTGATTTTACAAAAAAGGATGCCTTAATTTTATGTTTTGCTATTTTGTTACTCACTTTATTTTTAAAACGCAAATCGTATACTTTCGGATTTGGATTTTTAGCGCTGCTCATTTTTTGGCAATTCGGTTCATTGTTAGAGGTTATAAATAAAAAAACTACTGAAAGTATAAATATTTATCATCTCAATAAAAAATCGGCGTTCGACATAAAAGGCAAAACCAATCTTTTTTATGACTCAAATTGCAGTTATAATGATTACAATTTCCATATTAAACCCAATCATACTTCCTATAATTATTCCCAAAAATATTTTTTTAACGTTGATTTTGTAAAAGCAAATAATTTGAGTTTTTTTCATTACAAAAATAAGTCTCACAATAATTTAATTTATTTTTTGAAACCCAATATTTTATTGATTTCAAATGAAACTATTTTAGACACATTAATTTTGAAGAACAGTAATTTAAAAACCATTATAGCCGACGGTTCTAATTCTTACAAACAAATAAAAAATTTAAAACAAATGGCAAATAAATTTGGCGTATCTTTTTACTCTACAAAGGAAAAGGGATTTTTGTCAATAGAGTTAAATTAGATTACCGATCACCGATTACCGATTACAAATAAAAAAATGAAACTCAGAATAGGCGATAAAGTAAGATTTTTAAACGAAACCGGCGAAGGTATTATCACTCGGTTTAAAGATAAAGACATGGTGTTTGTTGAAGTATCCGACGGATTTGAAATTCCATATTTGATAAAACAACTGGTTCCTATTCACACCGAACTTATAATTAATACCGAAATAGATAATATCGATATTAATCCGGAAACGGCGGTAAACGACGCTATTTATTTTGTGATTGAGCCCGATCACGAACTACAGCTTCTAGTAAATGAATACAATTTATATTTATTTAATTCTTCCTCCTACATTTTAATGTATTCTTATTCGGTAAAAGACGAATCTTATTTTCAAACACTCAAACATGGCGAAGTAGGAGCCTATCAAAAAGTATTATTGAAGCAAGTGAAGCTTAATTTTTTTAAAGAGTTTGCTTATCATAAAATAGAATGTTTACTTTTTAAAAATTCTCATTTTAAAACCCAATTGCCCATCGCAGAAGTTATTTTTGTGAATCATAAAAATTTAAATGATACCTCGGGTGGCTCAGTATCCGGGTTAATTAAACACGAGGAGTTTAAAAATCCGGTGTACGCCTTTTTATTAAAAGATGAATTTTTTATTATGGAAAATATTCAGCAAGATTTAAGTGAAGAAGATGTTCGAAAATTACAAAGCATAAAAGAATTTAAATCTTCTTATAAAACATCCAAATCCCACAAACAACAATTACAGAAACTCGATGCCGAAGTAGATTTGCATATCCATGAATTAACCGGTAACACCAACGGTATGAGTAATCACGAAATGCTCTCCATTCAACTAGAGCGTTTCGAAAAAGAATTAGATAACGCCATCGTAAACGGAATGAAAAAAATAATTTTTATTCACGGCGTGGGTAACGGTCGCTTAAAACACGAAATACAAAGTATTTTAAAATCTACCAAAGGTGTAAGTTATCAGGATGCTTCCTATAAATTGTACGGATTTGGAGCTACACAGGTAAATATTCTTTAAACTCCCTATCAATTATTTCATTCTAAATCCCCCAAATTTTCGTAAATTTACAATGCAGGTTGTTCTACCGCTGCGACGTTAAACTCGCAGAGGAAAGTCCGGGCAACGCAGGGAAACCCGCCATGTGAAAACGTGGGTGTAAAGTTGGAAACAACAATATAACAGAGAGTGCCACAGAAAACAAGGTAGCCATAGTGTTAAAACTGCGGTGATAGTGAAAATGTGGGGTAAGAGCCCACAAGCATAATCAGCAATGGTTGTGTTGGGTAAACCTCGGGTGTTGAAAGGCCAAATAAGTACTGATTTTAGAGCGTCCCGCTCTATTCCTTCGGGAAATCAGGATGGGTAGGTCGCATAGATAAATGGTAGATAGGCCATTGCATTAGCAATGGAAGAAACAGAACCCGGCTTACAAACCTGCTTTTTTAATTTTAGAACGATTTTTCAAAAAAACGATTTGTTTAATTGAAAAATTTGTTCTAAATTTAATTTTTAAAAATTCAATGGCTAAGAAATTTATTGTCCTTTTTCTATTTTTAGCTTCCCTGGGTAAGGCTCAGTGTCCGCAGGTTTTTAATTATTTAGGCGTTCCAAGTTCTAATCCGTATTGGATAAGCTGTACCGGTGGAAGTTACACTCTAAACTTTTCGGCCCCTACCAGTTGGGGTACTTATACTATTAATTGGGGAGATGGTACAGCCAATTTTAATGCTGCTTCTTATACTGCAAGTACTAATATAGTTCATACCTATACTGCTACCATAGATACTTTTCCCTTAACCCTTATTATTCCTTCTTTATCTTGTACTTTAACGGGTGTTGTAGTAATGGAATTGCCCGTTATAGCAGGAAATCAAATTGCTTTCGGTGGTACAAATACTGCTTGCGCGCCTGCTATACTTAATTTTAACAATAACAGCACCAACGTTTCAAAAACTACCACTTTTACTTGGAATTTCGGCGATGGTTCTCCACCCGCTATTTTTTCTTATACTAATGGTGGGACAAATATTGCGCATACATACACGCCCGGTGCAGTCAATTGTCAAACGGTTGTAACCATGACCGCAAAAAACTATTGCAGTTTTGGAGTACCAACAAAAGACAGTATTCCTATTCAGATTTTTGATAAAGATGTGGCTAACTTTTCGCCGGCTTTATTTGTGAAATGCTGGCCCGATAATGTTTTTAATTATACCAACACTTCTTCGCAAACCTGCGCGGGCCAAGGCAATACTTTTCAACGACAGGAAATGTGGGATTTTGGAAATTACTGGGGAAAAGGAGTTGACTCGCTAACGGCATGGAGCCCTTGGCCACCCGCAACTCCTGTTGCTGTTTCATATACTGCCGTTGGTAATTATACGGTGATGCTTAAAGACAGTAGTTTTTGCGGAGTAGTAACAAAAGTTTTAACAGTTGCCATAATAAATGCTCCTGTTTCAGGCATTGGAGTACCTGCGGCACCGTTATGTCAAAATGCACCATTAACTTTTTCGAACAACAGTACCGCCGGCTTTTTTTATCAATGGAATTTTGGTGATGGTGGGGGTTTTGTGGCTACACCTTTCGGGCCGCAAATTCATACGTATACTTCAACAGGAACTTACACGGTTCAGGTAGTTACTGCTATTCCCGGTGGAGGAAATAGTTGTAAAGACACTGCGAAAGTGGTTATAAATATTTTGGTGGCACCGGTTGCTAATTATGCATTTACCGGTGGTTCGGGATGCGGTTCATTAGCAGGAGTAACATTTACCGATTCTTCTATTGGAGCTACCGGCTGGAGCTGGAATTTTGGTAACGGAAATACTTCCACTTTGTCCATTCCGCCGGCACAAAATTATACCACAGCAGGAACATACACGGTTTCATTAACTGCTATTGCAGTTAACGGTTGTGTTAATACAAAAAGCGCTACCATAAATGTATTTCAAAAACCGGGCGCAGCATTTTCTCCTACATTTATTTGCGCAGGAACAATTACAAGTTTTACCGACCAATCTACTTTTTCGCCTCTTGATCCGATTATTAGTTGGGATTGGACTTTTGGCGACGGTACTCCTAATTCTACCTTACAAAATCCAACTCATACTTATACGGCCATTGCAACCTATACCGTGAAATTAATTGTAAAAACCGCTAACTGCATCGATTCCATTAATGTCGTAATAGCCGCCAATACCAATTCGGGATTTACTTTTACTATGACACCTGCCAGTGGTTGCACACCGTTAGGGGTTAATTTTATATCACCGCCAGGTGTTGTTACTGCCAATTGGAATTTTGGTAACGGAAATACATCGGCCCTAATAAATCCTTCAACCACTTATACTAACGGTACACTCGGAAATCAATCCTATACGGTTACATTAATTGCCACCAACGCAGCAGGTTGTGTGGATACTGCCCGACAGATTGCAACCATATTTCCAAAACCTATTGCTAATTTCACTTTAAATCCTACTATTGGATGTTCGCCATTAATTTCGAGTTTTACCGATTTAAGTGTTCTTGGCGGTGGTGGCGGTTACAATTGGGATTTTGGTGATGGAACATTATCAACTCTTACAAATCCTATTCACACTTTTACCACTAATGCTTCTTTTGTAAATACTACTTATTCGGTGTCGCTTGTTCTTTTCAGTGCTAATGGATGTAAAGATACCGCTTCTACATTTGTGACTCTACTTCCTCACCCAAAATCTTTTTTTAGCGTTGATACACCGGTTTGCTCACCAAGAATATTAACATTTACTAATTCAGCAGTTGGTGCTATCACTTATAATTGGGATTTTGGAAATGGAAATACTTCCAGTTCGGCTTCTCCTACGTTAACTCAATTATACATTAATAACACCGGCCTTAATCAAACATTTTTGGTGACTTTATTAACCACTAATGCAAGTGGTTGTTCCGATTTAAGAAGTGCCAACGTGGTTATTCACTCTCAACTAAATTTAAATTTAACGGCTAATAAAGACAGCGGCTGTACCGCCCTTAAAGTTACTTTCCCTGGTTTTGCTACGGTAAATAATTACGCATGGACTTTCGGCGATGGAGGAATATCTTCTTTCGGAAACGTAAGTCATACTTTTACTAACAGTACACTTTCTACTGTTATTTATACGGTTCAATTAATTGCAACCGATATTTATGGATGTTCGGATACAGCTTCTAAAATAATAAAAGTGTTTCCTAAACCAATTGCATTTTTTACGGCGAGTCCGCCTACTGTGGAAGTATTAAATCAATCTATTACTTGTGTAAATACTTCTACGCTTAATAATACAAACTTATGGACCTTCGGCGATGGCGGAACTTCGTCTGCGGCAAACCCGGCGCATACGTATACTTCTATAGGAATGTATCAAGTCACTTTGATAATTACCAGTACAAAAGGCTGTAAAGATACTTTTGCTTTAGGAAATAAAATTAATGCCATTGAAATTGGAAGTTTGCAAGTACCAAATGCTTTTACACCTAATCTTAATGGTTCAGGTGGTGGAGTATTTAATCCGAATGATTTAAGTAATGATATTTTTCATCCCGTTATTAAGGGCGGAATTGACACTTATCAATTTACTGTTTATTCGCGATGGGGCGAAATTTTATTTGATACTAAAGATGCCACTATGGGGTGGGATGGATATTATCAGGGCAAACTTTGTACTCAGGATATTTATGTTTGGAAAATTAGTTTGTTAACCCTGGATGGAGCAAAGTTTGATAAAACCGGAGACGTATTATTATTAAAGTAAGATTAAGAAAATTGAAAACTAAATTACATATCATATTTTTGTTTTTGCTGACTAACGTTCTGCTTGCACAGGACCCGCATTTTTCACAATTTTATTCTAATCCGCAATTTTTAAATCCTGCCTCTGCAGGTTTAACCGAGGAGCATCGTTTGGTAGCGAATTACAGAACACAATGGCCGGGTATAAAAAGCGCTTATCAAACTTATATGCTGGCCTACGATAATAGTGTGGATAAAATTAACAGTGGTATTGGATTTTACGCTATGCAGGATGCGGCCGGAGTTTCGGGTGTAAGATTAAATCAGTTTCAGTTAAGTTACAATTACAAAATTAAAATTAATGAAGACCATCAGATACGTGCCGGTTTAAGTGGTTCGTACAATATGAAAAGTTTAGATCAGACAAAATTAATTTTTAACGACCAATTAATTACTGGTGCCGCAGTGTCGTTGGATGCAGCTGCTTATCAAAACATAACGTATTTCGATTTAAATGCGGGCGTTTTATACAATTCACGAAATGTTTGGTGTGGCGTAGTGGTTAAACATTTAAATACTCCAAATGTGAGTATGATTGGTAAAGAAGATAAATTACCAATGTACATCGGCGTGCATGGAGGAGTTAAAAAATTTATTGGTGAAACAGGTCCGAATGACACCGAAGTAAAAAAATATTTATCTTTTGCATTTAATTACCGTCACCAATTAAATTACGATCAGTTAGATTTAGGTGCGTATTTTTTTATTAAGCCGATTACTTTCGGTGTTTGGTACCGCGGTATTCCGTTTAAATCTTATGCAGCAGGTTATCCGAACAGCGAAAGTGTTACCGCATTATTAGGATTTGAAATCCCAAAGAAAAATATTAGAATTGGATACAGTTTTGATTTTACGGTTTCTAATTTGCAATTAAACAGAACTGCCGGTGCACACGAAATATCTTTGATTTACGAATTTGCTTCCATAAAAAGAAAAGAAGCAAGAGCCACCAATAAAATTGCTCTTCCTAAGTTTTAGTTTTTTTCTTTATTTAAAAGCTGTTCTCATTCTTATTTTTTTGGTCGAATAATTTTTAGTTTGGTCGAAATTACCACAAAGCCCTTGACATTAGATTTCGAAATGCCTAATTTGGATAAATCATTTAACTGAGTTTTATTTTCTTTTTTATAGGTTCTCGTTTTTTCTGTTAAATGATTTTTGTACTGCCCTTAATTAATTTTTTGTTGCCCAGTTTGTCGAGGCATTAAATTTAAAAACAATCAATATGAAAAAAATACAACTGTAATTATGTTTGCTTTATTAAGCAGTTTTGTATTTAGTCAACCTGCTGGTAAATGGTCTACGGGCGGAAACGCCATTGTAGCCGGAGATTTTATTGGCACAACCAATAATTTCCCCTTTGATTTCAGAGTAAATAATGTTCAGCAAATGAGTTTAAGCGTTAACGGCGTTTTAACTCTTAATGCATTAAGCGGAACAAGCAACCGGATTTTATTTACCGATACCAATGGAAATATTACAGCCTTAGCCGCCGGAACTACCGGGCAGTTTTTGAAAAGCAACGGTACTTGGGGCAATTTACCATTAAGCGCAACCAGTTGGGGTGTGCTGGGTAACGATATATTTAACACAAATACAGGCAACACCGGAATTGGCACAAACACCCCTTCCTTTAAACTCGATGTAAACGGTTCGGTACGTATAAAAAACGATTTATTGGTTGAAGGCCAAATATTAATTAGCGAGAAAGTACAATCGGGCGTAGTTAGTACCGATACCATACGCATGGCACCCGGAGCGGGCGGCCAAATTATAGGCGATATAAGAGCCATGAATAAGTTTTCTGTAGATGGAAATTCATTATTTTCCGGAAAATTAACCGCTACACAAGGTGTAATGTTTGATAATGCCGGTACAAAAGGTATTTCATTAATACCTGGTGTAGGTGCAAATCCTGATGTTTGGAGTTTTGGTAGGGGACCCGGGGCCGGCGCACTTTTCTTAAATAATCCTTGTTTTTCACCTGTTGCTCCTACTGCACTAACCAGTTGGCAATTTCCGGGCATATTACAAATATATTCTGCCGATCCTTCTGGTAATTATATACCTACTACTTCTGTTTTGACATTAGGCTCTTGGGGTACCGGAAGTTCAATTGATGTAGCCGGTGGTGGCGTTGGTAGCAGTTTACTAATGAATTATTTTTGTGGAAAAGACATCGGACTTTGTACTGGTGGAGGCGGTAAAGTAGCCGTTGGAAATAATTTAGAAGTAGGTTTTGCAAATACAGATTTAAATATTACAGCAAATATTAATGCTGTTGGTGGTACTAAAGTTGCTATTGGTGCTTTTAGTAACCACATTAGCGGTGGTGGCTATTATACAAAAATTGTTGTTAATAGAGACGATACAAAAGCCATTGGTATAATTAACGGCGCTACAGGCGTTGAAGGGTTTAAAGTGATGGGTGATGGAAAAACTATTATAGGAAAACCATTATTAAACACGAGTATTCATTTTAGCGACGCTTTATTAACAGTTAACGGTAAAGTAGTAGGTAAGTCATTATATGTTACACTTCAAAGCTGGGCTGATTACGTTTTCAAAAAGGACTACAAATTATCGGCATGGGAAGAAACCGAAAATTATTTTATAAAAAACGAACATTTAAAAGGAGTGCCAACAACAAAAGAGGTAATGGCAAATGGCGTTAATGTAGGAGAAACACAGGTAATTTTTCTTACAAAATTAGAAGAAGCGTATTTATACCTTGGAGAAGCAAAAAAGGAAATAAAAGAATTAAGAGACGAGATAAAGGAGTTAAAAAGAGAAAAGGAAGGTTTTGAAAGCCGACTTTTAAAATTGGAGAATAAATGATTATGAAAAAAATCATATTGTATATGATATTTTTTAATTGCGCAAGTACTTTTGCCCAACAGGATAGTCTTGGTAAAGTTTCAACCAACGCAAATCGAAAATGGCATTACACAGCCGATTTATCTTTTACTAATATGCTCCCTATAAAAGAGTATTATCCAATTGGATATTATTCAGTTTCTAGTGTCGGCAGCAAAAACGATGGTTTTGCTGATTTTAAATTATATCCAAAGTATTCTTATGCTTTAAATTTTACCATAGGAATACAAAGAAATTTTTGTAAAAAAAAGAAATCATTTTTTAGTTTAATTCTATCAGGCAAATACTCATTTATTAATCATAAAGCTACAATGGTTGGTGAGTATTTGAAGGGAGACGAAGCCCCTTTCTATTTTAACGGCGTTGCAAATGAACAAAGATTGATACAAATGGTAAGTTTAGAAACAGGAGTTTCATATAGTAGAATAACTTCTAAACAAAGTACTATTTCATTCGTTCTTAAAGTTGCAAATGGGGTAGGGTTTTATACTCAAAAAATTTCTTATCGCGAACCCTTCCCGTTAACAAACTGTCAAAATTGTCCAACAAGTTTTTATTCTAATTATATAGATAATAGTTTATTTTTTTTAATAAGCGGTACAGGCGGAATTAATTATTTGTTCAAATATAAAAATATCCTGTATGGTCCCAATTTTGAATATTCTATTCCTATAGGTTTTCATAGAGGGTTCCCGGAAATAGCCGGCGTTAGCGCTTTGCAATTTTACCATAATATTTTATTAGGTATAACACTTAAATATTAAAACATGAAGATAATAAAATATAAATGGTTAATGGTGCTTACCATTTGGTGCAATATTTCTTTCAGTCAAATTAACATAGATACTTCTTTGGTAGCAAGTTTTGATTCGGTACAGTATTATTATGTTTTTAAACCGAATAATTTATCCGTCAATGATTTATTGAATTTCCATTCTTCAAACTTTAGATTGGGAAATAACAGTGGTTTAGCAAAATGGAATGAATCAACGGATATTTCAGGTAAAAAAGTAATTCGCTATCTGCAAACATTCAATAATGTCCCTGTTGAAGATTCCAGAATTAATTTACAATTAAATCTAAGTTTGAATCCAACAACAGCTAACGGTAGGGTATTTAACAACATTAATCTTAACACTTCTCCTTCAGTTGCACAAAACACAGCTATTCAAACCGCAATAAGTTATATTAACGCCACAAAATATTATTGGCAGGATTCTATTTTAGAGGCGGAAATAAAAATAGAAAAAAATGATCCCACAGCTACTTATTACCCTAAGCCATTGCTTACAATTCTTCCAATTTACAATAATAATGCCATTCAAAGTTTTATGCTATGTTACAAAGTGCAGGTTAGTTCTTTTGAACCACATAATGTTGTTGATATATATATTGATGCTAATACCGGAGTGTTTGTGTCTAAAAGACAAATTTCAGTTACTTGTGCAAATAATCACAAAAACAAAAACGATGCTAATAATAACAAGCCTTCTAATAACAGAAATAATGCATTAGCGGCTTGTTCTGATGCCGCTTGCCAACAAGGTACTGCAGGTCTTCATGCTTATGGCTCACAATACATATATACAGATAGGTTTACAGATTTTTTCTGTATGTGGCGCACGAAGGATAATTGCACTGATAATGGTAAATTCACTTCTTTGTATACACGCAAATATGATTACCCAGGTCCACAAATAGCTGATATTAGTCATAATTCAAATTTATGGGGCACGTTAATTAGTGAAGAACAACAAGATGCTGTTACTGCGCATTTTTCGTTAAGAAGAACCCATGATTATTTTAAAGATCGCTACGGAAGACATAGTTGGGATGGTAATTACTCTCAATTAAGTATGTATATCAATTGGGACAATCCGGATGACCCCGGCACAACAAATTCCGCATTCACAGGTAATTCCATTTTAATTTCCAAGAAATTCGGCTATCAGCATCCTTTGGTTTTTTTAGATGTTATTGGTCACGAGTTTACACATGGGATAACACATACAACTGCTTATCTAAATTATTATGGTGAATCAGGGGCGCTTAATGAAGGTTTTTCGGATATTTTTGGAACAATGGTAGAGTTTTATGGTGTTTATGGCACAGGTGTAACAGCAAACTATGAAATGTTCGAATTAGCCAAATCTCCCGTTACCGGAGGGGGCACAAGAAATATGGCTAATCCGAAACAATTCGGCCAGCCTGATACATATAATGGAACTAATTGGGCTTCACTCACTGGTAATGATTATGGTGGTGTTCATACAAATAGCGGCGTTTTAAATTATTGGTTTTATTTATTAGCCGAAGGAAGCAATGGAAGTAAGGTTAATGATCCCCCATTCAATAATACATATTGTGTTAATGGTATTGGTCAGAGCAAAGCTTCGGATATAGCTTGGAAAACTCTTACAACGAAACTTCTTTCGACTTCAAATTATTCAAATTGTAGATTTTTAAGTATTCAAGCTGCAACTGAATTATTCGGAGCAAACTCAAACGAAGTTGCCCAAACTACAGCAGCTTGGTTCGCAGTTGGCGTAGGTCCAAATAATAATGGCACTATTGATGTTAAAAACCATACGGCAGTTGGTGCAGAAAATTATAATTATAATAACCGTGTTGAAGTCCAAAATTTTATTTGCAATAGTGGTTCAAATGTAAATGTAACATCTAATACCGAAATTGCTATTCTTCCTGATTTCAGTGCGGTAAGCGGTTCCGATTTTCAAGCGTATATAGCTCCTGCCTGCGCAGGTGGAGCAAGAATGTCAAATCCAAATGCAGGTTCTCCAAAAAACATTGGTAATTCAAATTTGGCAGAAATAAATTCTATTAATAAAGATGCTAAACAACTTAATAATTCGAAGCGGTACGAATTTTCGGTTATGCCAAATCCAAACAATGGCAATTTTAAATTAACTTTAAATGATAACGAAGAATTTCCAAACAGCATTTCGGTTGAGGATTTACTTGGTAAAACTATTTTAAGCGTTAATAATATTACCTCTTACAATTTCGATTTAAGCCTCGGTAATATTTCCAACGGAATGTTTATTGTTAAAGTAAATTATCCCGACAGAACTTTAACGAAAAGAATCATAAAAAACTAGCCATTAATTTTTTGGGTATTCAAAAATCAATACAGCTCCAAATTTTTTTTATTAGAAGAGTTTACACAGAAAAGTAGCCAAAATAAATTTGAGATTTTATTTGAGTGGCTTAGCTGTCATTTTTAATAATTTTCTGGAAACAGGGTCAACGCCAATTCCTGTATTTTCTAATGCAACAACTCCAAGAATAGAATCTATACCTTCCGGACCAAAAATAACCTGACAAACAGTTTCTGATCCCATGAATGCAATTCTTGCAAAACCGTATTTATACTCTACAGATTGTCCGTTTGCCAATTCATACACCTCTTTACCCTCTACTTCAATACCTGCTTTTATTAACTCGCTTTCAGGAGCCATACAATCAATAGCACCGGTATCTACTAAAAATAAATTCTCGTAGCCTTGTTTCGACTTTGTAAGGTTGCTTATTGTTACTGTAACTTTTGTGAGGCCCATTTTATATTATGTATTTCAAAATACAAATATACGAAAAAAAATTATTTCCTTACATTTTTATGTCAATACTATAAAACAAATCTCATCTTCAAATCAACTCATAGTCAAATCAGCTCATCGTCAAATTAATTTTCTTACCTTATAAAATAATCCATTATCGCCTCATAATACGAGCGGGCCACCATGTAAACACGCTCCGGTACTTTTATGCCATACGCTTCGTAATTGCATTCGTTTAGTTTGGTGCATTCAATAACGTTATCCTGAAACAAACTTTCGCCATACACCAGTGGCGAATTAATATAACGCGTTAAAATTAAATTGCGGCAAAAAACCCCTTCGTGCTCGGTACCGAGTCCTTTGCTTATTAAATAATCGGCATCGTTTAATTTTGCTTTGTTTACTTTTAAATTTTTAGAAAAAGCGGTTACCGTTAGATGACTGATGTCTTCCGACTCATTTATTTGTTTACAAAATAACAATCGTAAAAAATGCAATTTGTTATTTATTTTTTTTAAATCGGTATCCACAAAAGCGCCGCCGATAAAACACATGGTATTATTGCGCTCACTCGCGTTTTGCCAGGGCGAATTTTTTTCATCCACATTGTAATGTATAATCACCGTTAAATGCGGATTAAAAGCATTAATTTTATTAGAGCGCGCCACCAATTCGTAATCTCTAAAAAAAGCCCAAAACAATTTTTCTTTAGTTAATTTTTTTAATTTTTTATATTTTTCATCCGTTAATTCATTAATTTTTTTGAGGCTGTCTAAAATTTTTGTCCGTTTGTATTTGTACCAGTAATTGTAAGTCATACTAAATGCTGTATAATTTTGGGCAGGTCTGCTCAATATCACTCTGGCGCCACGTTCTTCTATCATGGCTTTTAAAATTTTGGCGGTTAAAAAAGTCAAATTTCCTTCTACCAATTCAATTGAGTCGAGGATGTTAGTGCCGGGTTTAATAAAGTGTAAATATTTCCCTTCTACTTTCGCGTTTTCGAGAGTCGACGAAAAATGCCCGGGATCAATGGCAATTCTTATTCCCTGTAAAGGCCTTTTTCCATTATTTTGCGGCAACTGTGTATCATCGTCAATCGCCATTAATAAACTGTCTGCTTCTCTTCTTGTAAATTTGCGTGTACCTTTTTGTTTAAATATTTTTAGTTGATCATCTACATTTGAGTTTTCGAAAAACGATGATAAGAGCGGTAATTCATTGGCGTAAGCAGCAAATTCTTTTTCGCCTTTTTCATTCAACAAAAAAATAATATCTTTCTCAAAAATTACTGAGTTGTTTAACGAACCTTTCAAATTAAGATAATTATCGAAACGATCTTTGCAATCGGCAATAGTTTGGCCGAAATGACAAATGGGAATAAAAAAAAATATAAAAATGGTTATTCTCAATTAACAAATATATATTTATACTGAAACACAAAATGGTTATCTTCGGTTTATTATTAAACGCGTGATGTTAGAATCGTTTCAGATAGAATTGTTAAAAAAAGAAATCAGCTTTAAAACCTCGCGTTCGGGCGGTAAGGGCGGACAAAACGTAAACAAAGTTGAAACAAAAGTAGAACTGTTGTTTGATATTAATGATTCTGCCGCTTTGAATGAATCTCAAAAAGAATTAATCATAAAAAAAAACGCAGGAAAAATTAATGAGGAGGGTATTTTTAAATTGACGGATGAAAAAAGTCGTTCTCAGCTCGAAAATAAAGAAAATGTAGTAAAACGATTTATTAATTTACTGAATAACTCATTGGTAAAACCAAAACCCCGAAAAAAAACAAAACTTTCTAAAAATGCTAAATTAAAAAGAAAAGAAAGTAAGAAGCGAAAGAGTGAAGTGAAGAAGTTGAGGAGGAAATTGTTTTAAGGGACTTAGGAGACTAAAGGGACTGAAGATTGGGGGGACGGTTAGATAAAGTAAAACATTTAACATATAACAAGAAATGAAAAACATTAAAGGACAAGAAAAGGAAAAAATAAAATACTTTAACATTTCTTGTTTGGTGTTTTATGTTAAACATTTTTTAATTTCTTAAAACCCGAAACCCGAAACCCGAAACCCGAAACCCGAAACCCGAAACCCGAAACCCCCAATGAAAACCTTCATCAACGGAAAATATTTTTGGCTCAGCACATTATTCACTCATGCAACGATACTGACTCTCCTTTACATCAAATTCGGATTTAATTTTACCAACGAAGCAGGTAAATATATTAACATTGCTCAGGAATTAAGTTTTCAAAATGTTTCTTCAGCTATGCAAGACCGATGGTTCTACAGTACTTTTATTTTTTTTTTAGCAGCTTGTTTTAAATTGGGCGTTTCGTTGCCGGTGGTAATTTTTATTCAATATTTATTTTGTCTTGCAGGCTATTATTGTTTTTATAAATTAATACAATCACAAAATTTATTTTCTGAAACTTATGCGAGAATTACGATGTTTCTTACCTTAAATTGCCCCATTATATTATTCTGGCAACTCAGTTTATTTTCTGAAAGTTTTTTTATCAGTCTGAGTTTAATTTGTATTTACCTTGTATTTACCTATCAAAATAACAAGCAAATTGCCATTGCAATACTGTTTTGTGTTTTGTTATTGTTTTGCCGGCCAATGGGTATTCTTTGCATAATTGGCTTACACTATGTTTGGTTAAACAATAAAAATTTTAATCGCGCGGCTTTAATTTCCATTGGAGGATATTTAGTTTTTTTTATAATTATCGTATTTTTTCTTCCTCTTCATTACGAAGACGCTGCTGTACCAATTGTGCAGGGTTCTGTTATTTGGGGATTTCCGGCGTATCCCGAAATTTTTCTTCCCAATGGCCGATACACTTTGGCCGAAATTTATTCGGTATTGGTTCAACAAAAAGGGCATGGAATTATTTTAGAATTATTTTTTAAAAAATGTATTTCATTCTTTACGCTTACACGTTGGTATTATTCCTCTCCTCACAATATTATAAATGCATTGTATTATCTGTTTATAGGTGGGAGTGTTTGTGCGTTGTTTAGTAGTTTCAGAAGAAAAAGCGAAAACCGCATAATGATAAATTTTATCACCATGATAATAATTTCAAATACAGTTCTGGTTGGATTATTTTGTAACGAATGGAGCGAAAGATATATTGTGCCTCTATTTCCTTTTTTTATTTTATTATCGGTATTCTCAGCGCAAAAAATAAGGGAACGATTTCGACTTTAATCCCTGTTAAAACCTGACGAACAAGCCCAAAATTCCTTACAGACCAAAAGCGCTACTTTTTCAACAATAATTTGATAAAAAACCCGTTAAATAAGTAGTTTTTTGTCAATATTTTCACTAAATTTAAAATGTCTATGCGTAAGATAATTCTCATCATCTGTCTTTTTGTTATACAGTATAACACTGCACAGGTGGCAAAATACAGTAATGAGTTTTTAAATGTTGGCGTAAGTGCGCGTGCGCTGGCAATGGCCAATGCCAATATAGCTTCTGTAAATGATGTGTCGGCAGGATATTGGAATCCGGCCGGACTTTTATTCCAGCAAAGTAATTTGCAATTGGGTTTAATGCATGCCGAATATTTTGCCGGCATTGCCAAGTACGATTACATCGCAGCTGCTAAAAGAATTGATAGTAACAGTGTGGCATGTTTATCATTTATCCGTTTTGGTGTTGATAATATTCCGAACACGTTAGATTTGGTGGATGCTAATGGCAATGTAGATTATTCGAGAATAAAATCTTTTAATGCAGTTGATGCGGCCGTTTTATTGTCGTATGCTCGCAATATTATAAAAATAAAAGGATTAAAAATTGGCGGAAGTTTTAAAGTAATTCGTCGCACCCTCGGCGATTTTGGCGGTTCCTGGGGTTTTGGTATGGATATTGGTGGGATGTATGATTATAAAAAATGGCGTTTTGCTGCTATGGGAAGAGATATTACCGGAACTTTTAATGCATGGACCTACGATCTAACGCCTGAAGCAAAAAATACTTTTGCCACAACCGGAAATGAAATTCCGAATAATTCGGTGGAAGTAACTGTGCCAAAATTAATTTTAGGTGTAACGCGAAAATTTTATTTTTGGAAAGAGCGATTTTCGGTTTTGGCCGAATTTAATTGTGTAAATACATTCGATGGGATGCGTAACACTGTAATTAGATCAAAAGTGTGGAGTTGTGAGCCGATGTTGGGAATGGAGTTGGGATATAAAGGTTTTGTTTATTTCAGAGCCGGAATTGGGAACATACAGAAGCAACTCAATGCAAAAGGCGATGGGTTTGAAACTACCTATCAGCCCAACATGGGAGTTGGTATAAAATATAAAGTGTTTGCTTTGGATTATGCATTAACCGATATTGGCGACCGTTCCATTGCGCTTTACTCTCATATTTTCTCACTCAAAATAGATATCAATAAAAAATTTAAATGAAAAAGCTAATCCATACTTTAATTTTGTGTGTATTGTGTAGTTTACTCCACGCGCAGATTTACAGTAACGAATGGATTAATTTTTCTAACAAATATTATAAATTTCCCATTTATCAAAAAGGATTTTACCGTATCGATTCGTTAGCGCTGGCGCAAAGCGGAATTTCTTTAGCCGCCATAAATCCCGAAAATTTTCAATTGTTCATTAGTGGAAAAGAACAAATTATTTATGTAAAAGGCGAGGCCGATAATGTTTTTAATAAAACCGATTTTATTGAATTTTATGCTGAGCAAAACGACGGACGATTTGATTCAACATTGTATTATAATATTACTTACCAGCCAAACCCATACGTTTCTTTATTGACTGATACCATTTACGGATTTTTAACCTGGAATAATTTAACCAATAACAAACGTTACTTAATTGAAACAGATACCGCATCGGCGATGATGACGCCTGCAAAATATTTTTATACCGACAGAATAAATGCTTCAAACGAAAATTATAATTTTGTAGAAGAGTATGCCAATGGTGCCAGCGATCCGCGATATACGCAATGCGAGGGATACGGAAATACTATTTATAACGGAGGTATTTATGATGTACCATTTGGTAATTTAAATCCATACAATGCCGCTTCGTTGCCGGTGTATTTAACATATGCTTTTTCGGGAGCGGCTGTCGACAACAGTTATTCGATGGATCATGAAATAAAATGTTATTATACAAACACGGTTGCTGCGCAGGTAACTTTATCTAATAATCTTTTTAAAGGATACAAGCCTTATAAATATTCTTTCACATTATCATCAGCCGATTTAGATGTTTCTTCCAAATTTTCTGTCGCCTCCATTACCAATCCAATTTTTGCAGGCGCGAGTGGCGTTTTAACCGTTCTACATTATCTCTATTTAAAATATCCGCAAATACCCGATTTAGGAAATGCCTCATTGGCAAAATTATTTGTGGACGATGATAACACCAATGATATTTCTTCCAAAACGTATTTAAAACTTAATGCGGTAAATACCGGAACTACCGGAAATATTATTTTTTATGATGTTACCAATAACAAACGCATCGATTCAAAAACAAACGGAAGTTTCACAAAAATATTAATTCCTAATTCGGGAGGCGAAAAAATTTGTTATTTGGGTGCAGAATCCAATGTTATTCTCATCAAAAAATTAATTCCGGTAAATCAAAACGGAAATTTTGTGAACTACACTTCCATTGGCGGCGATTCGGCTTTTGTAATTATTACACATAATAGTTTAATAACTTCTGCCAACTCCTATAAAGCTTACCGACAATCAGCCGCTGGCGGCGCGCACAATGTTATTTTGGCGGATATAGATGATTTGTACGATCAATTTGCTTTTGGAATAAAAAAACATCCTTTATCCATACGTAATTTTTGCAGATACTTAATTGCTAATTTACCAAGCCGGCCAAAATATGTTTTTTTGATTGGCAAATCAATTAATAATATTGATTTACGCGGGGGCAATCCTACAGGATGGACCAGATGTTTAGTGCCCACTATGGGTAATCCTCCTTCCGATAATTTATTAACGAGCGCATTAACCAATAATAATACAACCACTCCCGAAATTCCTGTTGGACGTTTATCGGCCTTAACTACTACCGAAGTAGCATCGTATTTAAGTAAGGTAACTCAATTTGAATCGCCCTCTCCGCCGGCAAACGATCCCTTAGATTGGAAAAAACGAGTTTTGCAATTTGGTGGAGGAACTGATGCCGGTTTATTAACTTATATTTCACAACGCCTGGATGCCTATGGTGCAATGAATAAAGATACTTTGTTTGGTGCAAAAGTTTTTAAATTTATGAAAACCACCACTGCGCCTATTCAAATCACCATTAGCGATTCGGTAAAACAATTAATTAATTATGGCGCGAGTCTCATTACTTTTTTTGGTCATGGCGATTTAGTTGGTTTCGATCAGGCTATCGACGATCCTACTGCTTATAACAACGCGGGTAAATATCCTTTTATGCTTGCGCTATCGTGTTATTCAGGTAATTTTCATTATAACGGAATTCAAAGTAGCAGCGAAAAGTTTGTTTTAATTAATGATAAAGGCACCATCGGCTCCATTGCATCGTGCTCTTGGGGTTTTGTTTCTGAATTAGATTCTTACGCTACCGAATTTAATCGCGCGCTTTCATTAACCAAATACAATAAAGGAATTGGTGATGTAATTAAAGAAGCCTGTTATCAATCTTCCGCTTTTAGCGGAGACATTATAATGCAATTAACCGCGCAGTATATGTCTTTTCAGGGTGATCCCTCTGTGATAGTTTCTCCGGGAAGATTGCCAGATTATTTTATTAATAACAGCAGTGTAAGTTTCAGCGTTAATCCAAACCCAAATTATGTCGATTCAATAGGAATTGTTATTGATATTTCTAATTTGGGAAAAGCCATTTCTGATACCTTTGTTGTTAGGGTGGAAAGAAATTTTCCCAATAATGATCAGTTGGTTTATAATAAAATAATAAAAGCCCCTTTGTACAAAGACAAGCTGATGTTTTACATGCCCATAGATTATACAAGAGGTATTGGTTTAAATAAATTTAATGTAATGGTGGATGCAAATAGTGCAATTGCCGAGTTAAACGAAAATAATAACAGCACCATTGGAACCGTTGATTATATTATTCAGGGTGGTGATATTGTTCCGGTGTATCCCTACAAATATGATATTATTCCTAAAACGCCGACTGTCACTTTAAAAGCTTCGACATCGGACCCGTTTACAAAAACAAGAAATTACAGATTGCAATTAGATACTTGTGATGCGTTTACTGATCCTATTCAAACCGCATTTATAAATAGCGCCGGTGGGGTAGTGGAGTGGACCGTTAACCTCCCTTTTGCCGACAGCACCGTTTATTATTGGCGGGTAACTAAAGATTCAGTTGGACCTAAAGATGGTTTTGTTTGGCGCGAAAGTTCGTTTCAGGT
The DNA here is from genome assembly GCA_023251725.1 of Sphingobacteriaceae bacterium. GTDB lineage: Bacteria > Bacteroidota > Bacteroidia > B-17B0 > Aurantibacillaceae > JAHEYG01. Next base: position 40,677 of record JAHEYG010000003.1, read on the forward strand.
GATTGGAAATAAACATGGATGGGGGCAATCGCATTTTTTTCAATTCAAAAGCGATGCCTATCAATTTGTGAAGTATAAAAAATCGTTAAGGCGTTTTGAATTTGAAAATGATTATGCCGATATAAAAATTCGCGATGGTTTTTGGCCGCCTATGTCATATCTCGATATTAATTTATATTATAATTATTCTATCATTGGAGGTAACGGTGCGTTTTGCGCATGGAATGGATGGAATATAGCAGTGTTCGATTCGATTTCTACTTTGCCTTGGGCGTCCAATACAACTAATACTTTTGCTCCTAGTCAGGGTGTAATGGGCAATTGTGTTTGCCATTTAAATCCTCAAATTCTTCACACCTTCGATTTTGGCGCCACCAATTGGTGCAGTTTAGCCGGATGGCAAAATGACATGAGGAATTTTTTAAACAGTGTGCCCGATAATAATTATATTTTAGCGTACTCCCAAAATAATCATGGTTCATCTACTTATAATAATGCTTTGTATACTGAATTTGAAAAATTCGGAAGCGCCAATATCAGAAGTGTAAAAGATACTACTTCCATAATTATATTCGGTCAAAAAGGAAAAGCAATCGGAACGGCACAAGAAGTTATTGGAACAAATTCTTTAAGCATCATTACCCTTCACGATTCAATTCAAACGAGGTGGAACAATGGTTTTATTGCTTCAGAAATAATTGGGCCCTCTTATAAATGGAATAGTTTGCATTGGAAAATAGGAACACTGGATGTTTTACCGGGCGATACAACTATTTTAAAAGTGGTGGGAATAAAAACTAACGGTGTGCGGGATACGCTTGCCGTATTTACAAAAGACAGTTTAAATATTTTGGCCTTGTATAATTATGTGGATGCCACTATTTATCCCACATTGCAACTAGTGGCGTTCATGAAAGATTATAAATATAAAACTTCGCCTCAATTAAAACGCTGGCAGGTGTTGTATGATGAAGCGCCTGAATGCGCCATTAATCCGAAAAAAGGATTTAAAGTAGTAAATGATACTTTGCAGGAAGGCGATAAGGTAACTTTTTATTTGCCGATAGAAAATGTGGGAACGGTGCCGTTTATTGATAGTTTGGTTTTTACTTATTGGATAGAAGATGCAAATCGTATTCTACATAACTTACCGCAAAAATTAAAATCAAAACCATTTATCCCCGGCGCCGTAATTTTAGATACCGTTAAAATAAGTTCTTATCAATACCCCGGCAATAACGCTTTATGGATAGATATTAACCCGCCACAAAATATAAAATACCAAAAAGAGCAATATCATTTTAATAATGTGGCGCGTTATCCGTTTTCGGTAAGCCGCGATCAAACAAATCCTTTATTGGATGTGACTTTCGACGGGGTACGCATTATGAACGGAGATGTGGTGTCGGCCAAACCGATGATATTGATTTCTTTGAAAGATGAAAATAAATTTCTTGCTTTAAATGATACATCTGTATTTAACGTTTATTTAAAAAAACCAAACGATATCATTGAACAGAAAATTTTCTTTGCTAACGGTTTGCAGTTTACCCCCGCACAATTACCTAACAACAGTGCAAAAATAAATTTCAATCCCAATTTATTGGCCGATGGTAAATACACCTTGATTGTACAGGCCAAAGACCGCAGCAATAATCAATCGGGTGCTATTGATTACCGCATTGTATTTGAAATAGTAAATAAACCAAGTATCACACAAGTTATTAATTATCCCAATCCATTCAGCACTTCAACTCGTTTTGTTTTTATGTTAACCGGAACCGAGGTACCCGAAATGTTTAATATTCAAATTATGACGATTACCGGGAAATTAGTAAAAACAATTATGAAAGAAGAATTAGGTCCGATGCATATTGGGCGTAATATTACGCAATATGCCTGGGATGGTAAAGACGATTTTGGCGACAGGTTAGGTAACGGAGTTTATTTATATAAAGTGCAAACAAAATTAAACGGACAAGACATAGAACGCCAAAGCAGCGGTGCCGACCAGTATTTCACTAAGGAAATCGGAAAAATGGTGATTATGCATTAACCGATGTATGATTTTTCTTGTTACTTTTATCTCGCAAATCCATTAATGGTTTCTCGAAATACCTGTAAACAAGGGCGGATAAAATAATTACTAAAATCCAATACATAAAATAAATAATTATTGTATTGTTATTGTTTTCAGTTGAGAACTGCGACAATAAAACTTGCATTAATGGTACGTGAATTAAATACATGGAGTAGGAAATTTTGCTGATAAATTGAAAAGGTTTTAAGGGAATGGTTTCGTTTTTTAAACTGTTTAGTTTTGGTAAAAGAAGTAAAATTGAAAAACCAATTAACGTATAATAAAATGTTTTAAAAAAAATGATATTATTTTGGAAGGTTAATCCGGCCAAAAAAACAATTATTAATATTCCCAAAATAAAAGAAACGTTTTTTATTTTACCCCAAAATAAGGGATAAAACCATTTTAGGTAAGCCCCCAATAATCCGAAACCAATTGTATCCAATCGGGTTAATACCAATTTACGGTAATATAAATCCCAAGTAACTGCATGAACAGGCATTCTGTAAAAGATTCGATAAAGCAAAGGAAAAGCAATAAAAATAAATATGGTCAATAAAACTATCGGCCTTATATTTTTAAACTTTTTTCGAATCGCGAAAAGCAAAACTAATAACAACGGAAAAATAAAATAAAACCATTCTTCAATTGATAAACTCCACGATTCCCAAAATAAAAAATCGTAGGGTTTATAAAAATTTTGAAAAAAACAAAAGTAAGTAACCAAATATTTATTAAGCTCACCTTTTACCAAACCAAAATAAATGAGCACAATATTTAATAATAGAAATAAAAAGTAATTGGGTAATGTTCTGAACCATCTTCTTTTGATAAAGTGAAGAAAATTTGAAAAAGAAAAATTTTTATTTTCGGAAATGGTTTTAATTAAAATGGTACCAATCAAAAAACCACTCAATACAAAAAATAAATCTACACCATCGGGTAGGGGCAGAGTCGGAAAATTTTCGAAATAAGAAGAAACTAAAAAACTGCTATGACCAAGAACTACAATTATAATGGCCGACGTTCTTAATACATCGAGTCCGAATATTCTTTTTAAATTTAGCTCATTCATTACTTCTTAAGATAATAAAAAAACCTCCAATGAATCGGAGGTTTTTTTTAATTACAATTTTTTTAAAATTTATTCTTTTACAAATTTCTTCACAGAAATATTATTTCCAGATCCGCACTCAATAAAATAAATGCCGGCGGGTAAATCGTTAACGTTAAGTTTAATTTCACTTTCAAACAAATCACTCTTATAAACTAATTTTCCTAAAGTATTGTAAATTTTAACCGAACTATTTTTAATTTCACTTCTAACAGTGAGTACGCTACCCACAGGATTAGGGTAAATACTGAATACCGAATTAAGAACTAAAAACGGGGTAAGGCCTAAACATGTTGATACCGATTGCGTAATAATAGAAGAATTCATGCAGCCGTTTGCATCGGTGCCGCTCAACGTATAATTAGTAGTAGTGGTAGGACTAACAACAATACTTATAACCGCTCCTCCCGGATTCCATGTATAAGTACTCGCGCCGCCTGCTGTTATTGTTGCTGTTTGCCCTGTACATAATAAACTGGATGTACTAAGTCCGCTTAATATTGGCAAAGGATTTACTGTTACAGTAATTGGAGTTCTTGTAGCACTTGTGGTACAGGTAAATGTTTCAGCGAAGAAGGTATATGTTCCGGCGGGTAGAGTGGCGGTAATAAAATTAAATCCAGTTCCTAATATTGCGCCTCCCGAAGGATTTGCAAACCAGTTAACTGTTCCGGTAGCAAACGCTGTAAGTGTTGTCGTATTACCTGCGCAAATAGTTTGATTTACAACGTTGGTAGAATTGGTTGGCGCAGGAGGTGTAGCACAAGTGCCTCCATATTTTAAAATGGTTCCTACATTTCCAACTGCCCATCCATCAATAGGCGTAACAAAATGTACTGAGTTAAGATTTTGAGCGGTACCCGAATTCATAGTCAGCCATGACGCACCGCTATTAATTGTTTTTAAAATCATTCCGCCGGTTCCTACCACATAACCTGTATCCTTATCAATAAAAAACACACCATTAATTGTATTTAAAACTCCGGTGGGAACATTGGTCCAGGTGGCCCCTGCATTATTTGTTTTTATAACTTTTCCGCCATTACCAACTGCAAATCCAATGAGTGAAGTAGGAAAATGAATTCCGTTTAATGTGAGTGGAGTTCCGGATGGAACTGTTGTCCATGTATTTCCGGCATCTAACGTTCTCGCAATGGTACCACCAACTCCAACGGCGCAACCTGTATCTTTATTGGCAAACCAAACTGCGTTTAATGCGTTAGCAGTTGTTGAAGTTCGTAATTGCCAAGTGGCACCGGTATCGCAAGTGGCTTCAATTTTTCCGGCGGTTCCTACTGCAATAGCGCAGGCCTGATTCATAAAATGTAAAGAAAGAATACTGTCAGGTTTTCCCGACTGTAAGGTAACACCACTTGGATTTAAAGTTTTAACAAACCAAGAGGCATTTTGGCAAAGCGAATACCATTTGGTTGTAGTTTTTGTATGGATTTCATACATGTTTACGCCTCCTAAAGTTACATTCTGACTCCAGCTGCCACCGGCATTAATACTGCGCAACACACCTGTAAAACCGGCGGCCGCTACTGCGCTGGGGCTAATTGCAAACACCGAGAAAAGATTATTTACACTCGGACAAGGTTGAGTTATCCATTGAGCATTTAAATTGTTTATTAATAAAACAAAAGGAAGTAAAAATTTTTTCATGATAAAGAGTTTTTATTTTGAATAGCTAAAGTATATAATTAAAGTTAGAAAGTCAAATTCTTATTGATATTAATTGAAATTTAGTGGCGAAGCCTTCCCGGCAGGGTATTCGAGTAACGTTAAGGGCTCTAATCCAGAAGTTTCTTAGCTTTTGCTAATATATTTTTCGGAGGTAATAAGGGCAGTTTGTATGCGTTTTGCATAATGTATCGAGTCCAAAATTTCTTTTTGTTTCTCTTATACAATTTCTTTTTGTTTTTTAGAATTCACGCAAGGCTATTAAGTGCTTGCACTTTGTTAGCATCATCCTGAGCAGTTTTAGGAATTGAAAGCAACAAATAAATTTTATTTTTCTGATTCAAGGAATCAAAAGGGCAAAAACAAATAATAGAAAGTTAGAACCAAATATTTTACAATTGAATTCAATTTTTATTATTCAATTTATTTAAACTTTTATTGATATACTTTTCGGTTGGTAAAAGCGAGTTTTGAATGCGTTTTGCGTAATGAATACTATCTATAATTTCTTTTTTTTGTGCTTCAATTTCGTCGCGACTTTTTTCAATTTCCTCGTAGGCAGACTGCAATTTTAAATTACTTTTTTGTTTTAGACGATATCGGTTAAATATTAAGAAAGCAAGAGCTACTAGAAAGGCAATGCCTCCCATCAACATTTTCCGTTGTAAAGAATTTACTTTAATTTCTTTTTCCTGAGTTTCTTTTTGCTGGTTCAATAAATTAATTTCGCTGCTTTGTTTCTCGCTTTGGTAAAGAGCGTCCATTTCGGCCACCTTATCGGCATTTTCTTTTATTAAAAAACTATCTTTTAAGGCGGCATATTTTTCAAAATATTCGCTCGATAATTTAAAATTATTTTCTTTTTTGTATAAAAACGCCAAATTTTTTAGAGCTGTCAATTCGCCGGAGGTTAATCTTAATTTCGATGCTAATTCAAGGGCTTCATGAAATGAAGAAATCGATTTTTTTATTTCTCCGGTTTCTTTGTAAATAATTCCAAAGTTATTAAGCGCTTCACAAATTCCAGTGTAATCATTTACTTTTCTCTTTAACCGTAAACCTTCAGTTACATTTTCGATGGCCTTATCAAATTCTTTTTTTTCAATATGCAAACTCCCAATACTTAACAAAATGGAAGCGTACAAATCAATATTTTTTTGGTTCACATAAATTTCACGGGCGGCATTTAAATAAGTGAGTGCCTTATTGTATTTTTTTTGTTCAATTAACATACTCCCGATGTTATACTTCACAATTCCCAAATAAAGTTGGTCGCCAAGTTCTGATAACAATTTTTCTCCTTCATAAAAACATTCAAGTGATTTTTCTGTATTATGCATATCATAATAAATTGTGCCAATATTTACAATGCAGCCGGCATAATCGTACCATCTTTTTTTACGGCCATAAAATTTTTGCGCCAATTGAGTGCTGGCAATCGCTGCCGGAAAGTTGCCAACAGCTTTGTAAGAAGTAGCAATTTCGTTATTGGCACTTGCTAATTTATTGGAATCGTTAAGCTGTGTATATAGCTCAATCGATTCCAAATAAAATTTAATCGCTTCTCTATCATCATCTAAATTTCCATTTACTTTTCCAACAAAATATAAACACAATGCTAATTCAGATTTATCATTATTCAGCCTCGCCAGATTGACTGATTGTTTAAAAAATAATTCGGCTAGTTTAAAATGATTATCCATTACATACATTAAGGCTCTGCCTCTGATGCAATGAATCTGTCCCGGTAAATAATTGGCAATTTTGTAATAATTAAAACCCTCTTTATATGCTCCAATGGCATTATTAATTTCGCGCTTGGCCTCGTAATGAAGTCCCAAAATATTATAATAATAACCTAAATAATTATTACAATTAAATTGTTTGGCTAATTCAAATCCTTCTTTAAGATATTTGTTATTTAAGCCCTCAGGGGTTCTTATTGTTTCGGTAGCTAAAAGTAATAAAGGCCATATTCGGGCGGTGTCTTTTTTGCTTTGCAGAATTTTAATTAAACTGTCCTGCGTGCCCGCATTTAAAATTGCTTTCAAAAAAAACAAACTTAAATATATTATTAAGAGTATTTTTTTCACAGCAAAATATTTGGTGAATTAAGTTTAATTTACTTTCACAATATAAGAAAGTATTTTGGTAACATCATTGTATTTGTACAATGCAAAATGCAATGTGTCTTGTCCTTTTTGAAGAGCCTTAAAATTATAATACACTCCTTTTTCGTTACCGTGAAAAACCGAATTTATATATTCAATGCAATTTTTATTGTGCTTATCATCTAATTTCCACATTAATTGTTCGCTGTGATTTTCGGGAAGTATAATCATGAAATTTTCTCCGTTTTTTACAATATTAATTTCGGGAGAAGTTTTTTTAATTTCAGTATAAGAACAATTTTGGAAGAGGAATAGAATTAGTATTGAGAATTGAAATATGAGTACAGATCGCATCGTAAGAACCCAAAAAAAATCTGATAATTTTCCGCAGGAGCGAATCGGGAGGAGGTGCCTTTTTTTTAATTTAAAAAACATTTCTCAAATTTATTTCGCGTAAGCTGTTGATCTGGTTTCGCGTATAACGGTCACCTTAACCTGACCGGGATAAGTCATTTCGGTTTGAATTTTTTGCGAAATGGCAAATGCTAATTCTTCAGCTTTTGCATCGGTTACTTTTTCACTGGTAACAATAACACGCAATTCTCTTCCTGCCTGAATGGCGTAAGTTTTTTCAACGCCTTCATAAGCTAATGCCAACGCTTCTAAATCTTTTAAACGCTTCATGTATTGTTCGGCCACTTCGCGGCGTGCACCGGGGCGAGCTCCGCTAATTGCATCACACACTTGTATAATTGGTGCGTATAAAGTATTCATTTCTACTTCGTCGTGATGCGCACCGATGGCGTTACAAACTTCGGGTTTCTCTTTATATTTTTCGGCGAGCTTCATTCCTAAAATAGCGTGTGGCAATTCAGGTTCATCGTCGGGCACTTTTCCAATATCGTGTAGTAAGCCGGCGCGTTTTGCAACTTTAGGATTTAATCCCATTTCACTCGCCATGATAGCGCAGAGATTGGCAACCTCGCGCGAGTGCTGTAATAAATTTTGTCCGTACGAAGAGCGGTATTTCATTCTTCCAACCATACGAGTAAGTTCAGGGTGTAAACCATGTACGCCTAAATCAATACATGTACGTTTTCCTATTTCAATAATTTCTTCCTCAATCATTTTTTTGGTTTTCTCAACCACTTCTTCAATTCGCGCCGGGTGAATTCTGCCATCGCCTACTAATTGGTGTAAAGCCAATCGGGCAATTTCGCGACGGATAGAATCAAAACACGATAAGGTAATTGCATCAGGCGTATCATCCACAATAATTTCAACTCCGGTGGCGGCTTCTAAAGCGCGAATGTTTCTTCCTTCCCTTCCTATAATTCTGCCTTTCATTTCATCGCCTTCAATATGAAAAACTGTTACCGAATTTTCAATGGCAGTTTCTGTTGCAACGCGTTGTATGGATTGTATAACAATTCTTTTCGCTTCTTTATTGGCAGTGAGTTTTGCTTCATCCATTATATCTTTAATGTACGACATGGCCTGTGTTTTAGCTTCGGCTTTTACACTTTCTACTAATTGGGCTTTGGCATCATCGGCTTTCATACCCGAAACTTTTTCGAGCATTTCTAGTTGACGGCGATGCAATTTATCGGCTTCTTCATTACGTTGTTTGTAAATATCCACTTGTAAAGAAGCTTGTTGTTTTTGAACCTCCACTTCTTTTTCTTTGCGGGTAAATTCTTCTATTTTTTTTGAGAGATCGGTATCCTTTTGCTTAATGCGGTTTTCGGTTTGTGCAATGTGTTGATTTTTTTCGTGAACCGATTTATCGTGTTCCGACCGAAGCTGAAGAAATTTTTCTTTAGCCTGAAGTATTTTTTCCTGCTTCAAAGCTTCCGATTTTACTTCAGCCTCTTTAATGATGTTTTCTTTTTCTTTTTGAGCTCCTTTATTAATTCTTGAATTGGCAATTATAAAACCAATAATCAATCCTAAAATAAGGGCTCCCGATATAAAACTTATTTCTAATACACTCAAATTCATGATTTCAAATATTAAATAAAACAAAAACGCACAAATTTTAATACGGTATTATCCGTTATAAAAATTTGTGCGTGAAAAAAAAATGTGCAGATAAACTGCTCTTACTCTTCTAAATTTTTAATGTCTTGATAATGCTGATTCAACATCATCTCCACATCAATAAATAGTATTTTCAAATGGCTTAACTCTTTTTCGGTGTTCTCAGCTTTTTGATAAAACTGGGCAACTAAATGTAACATCACCATTGCCAGAACATCCTTTTTATCTTTAACTGCGTAGCTCTTTTCGAACTCTACAATTTTAGTATTAATTAAGTCAACAACCCTTCTTACGTTTTCCTCGTCTTCGGTTCTTACTTTCAGCGGATACATTCCGCCTGCAATTTCTACTTTTATGCTAACCTCATTCATCAAAAACAGGAAGGGTGTTTAATTAAGCACTCAACAAAGCAATACACTTATCAATTTCACGCACTAGTTCAGTAATCTGTTTCTTCATTACGGTTTTTTCATCAGTTACACCGTCTGAAGATTTAGCTAATATAATGTTCTTCCTGTGATTATTCAAACCTGTTACGTCAATACTCTGACTATCAATATTTTGAGATATATTACTAACCACTTCATTCATCTTTAACAGCTGATTTGCCATTTCTTCTTTATCGTTAAGAAGTGATAAGCGATCGTTATTTAGTTCATCAATTTGTTTCACTAAATTTTCAATATGCGCAGTTTGTTCAACTGATTCTTGTTGGTTTGTTACAGAAGCGATTTGCTCTTCGGTGGAAGAAATTTTTGCATTAAGACTTTCAACTTCAGTTTTCAATTGTGCTACTTCATTTGTTAATGCCGCATTATTAGCTGAAAGAGTAGTTAATTCGAAATTCTTTTCGTTCAATGTTTCTTTTAATTCTTTAGCGCGACCCTTCACGCTCATACCTGCCAGTTCTAATTCAGATTTTAAAAGTTTTAATTCTTCTTCCTGAGCTTCTACTTTATCCTGAGCAATATTAATTTCGTTAATTAAATTAGTATTTTCGGCTAACAGTTTTTGATTTTCAACTTCTTTAGCTTGTAATTCTTGCTGACTAAGAACTTCCAATTCAGATTTAAAAGTTTCGAAAGTGCTTTCTTTTTCAGAAACTTCACCTAATGATTTTTCAATCTCACTATTTAAACGCTCAATTTCCGATTTTGAATAACCTAACTCTGCATTCTTTGAAGAAACAGAAGAACTAAGTTCTGCAATAGAATTAGCTTTAGTGGCAAGATCAGTCTCGAGTTCAGAAATAGTTTCACTTAATTTACTTAACTCGTTATTTAAATTTTGCACCTGCTCACCTTGCGATTGTTGCTGAGCATTTTTGTAATTTTCGAATTCGCTTGTAAGATTCGAGTGAGCTTCGCCTTGGGAAGTTAATTCACCAATTTTAAGTTCGAGCTCTCTTGTTAAGTCTTCAATTTTGGTAGTGTGCTCATCTAAATTACTAACAAGTTCTCTTATTTTTTCTTTGAAGTTTTCGTTTTCAATGGCAAATTTATTTAAGTCCTCAGTTAATTTGGTGTTTTGTTCGTTAGAATGTATTAAGGTATTTGATAAACGCTCTTCGTATTCGGCTTTTAAGTTTTCTAAATCCGTTCCGGCCATTGCCATTAGCGAATTTATTTGTGATTCGTGCTCGGTAATTAAACTTTGCTCTTTAGAAGAAAAAGAAGAAGTAAGTTCTTCAATTTTCTCACTAATCAAACGTTCGAATTCAAGTTTTTGCGAATCAACAGTATTTTGTAAAGAATTAATTTGATTGGCAAAAATTGTTGTATTGTCGATTTGTTTTTTAGTATAAGCATCTTCCAAACGGGCTAATTTTCCTTCGTACTCGTTAGTTAATGTTTCTATTTGTAATGAAGAAGCTTCTGCATTATCACGTAACTGAGTTTCATAATTTGATTTAAGCTGTGTAATCTCAGAAGTAAAACTTTCATTTAATGAAGCCAATTCCGACTCGTTTTTAGTAGTTAAGTCAGCTTCTTTCTCTGCCATAGCTTGAGCTAAAGCATTTATTTTTTGCTCATACTCATCACGCACACCAATTTCGCGATAGTGTGTGTTAGAACGTAATTCTTCAATATGTTTTGTCAGTTCGGTTTTAACGGCATTAATTTCTTCTTCAGATGCATTTTTTACACCACGAATTTTTTCTTCGTATTCGCCCGAAATACCGTCTAAACGACTTTGTAAATTTTCAATTTCATTTAAATGAGAGGTAATCTCATCTTGTTTCGCCTGCAATTGTTCTTTTATGCTCGAACGTAATTCTTTAAACGAAATTAATTCTGATTTGTAATTCAGATTATCGCGCTCCATCACTACCATTTTTGTATTTAAAACATCAATGGTAACTTGTAAACGTTTGCAGTCTTCGTCGCGCTCAATTAATTGATTACGGTAATCGCTTAAAGAGCGTTTTAAGTTAATGTACTCTTTTCGAAGAGTTACATCACTGTCTAAAACTTGCTGTAATTCGGTTTTTAAATTTTCTGCGTTCATTGGTATTATTTTAGTTTGCGAAATAGTAAATTTACTTTGGGCTAAAAATAGACAATACCTTAGCGCTAAATTTTGCTGAAGCACATTATGATTCAACACTGCTTTGTTAATTAAACCTGAGGTAATTAAGAATTGAGTGTTAATAACCATCGCAAAACCCCTTTCCATAAAGGAGAGGGTGTCGCGCTGAATGGCGTTACGGGTGAGGTCAATCTGAGCAATGATGATTTTATTTCAGCCAATAATTTTGTTACTTTGCTATTCATTAAGATTTAAAACCATGCTACCATTTTCGCCGCCACGTATTGATGATAAAATTTGTGATGAGGTTGTTGCCGCCTTAAAATCAGGTTGGATAACCACCGGACCGCGCACCAAAGATTTCGAAAAACGAATTACAAAATATTGCGGAAACAAGTCTACTTTGTGTTTAAATTCCGCTACAGCGGGATTGGAAATTATGCTGCGTTGGTTTGGGGTGGGAGAAGGCGATGAAGTTATTGTGCCTGCGTACACCTATTGCGCTACAGCGAATGTAGTGATTCATTGCGGCGCTACACCGGTTTTTGTGGATACGAATGAAACTGATTTTAATATTAATATCCAATCGTTAGAAAAAGCGATCACTAATAAAACAAAAGTAATTATGCCCGTTGATTTTGCGGGAATGCCCTGCGATTTTGATGAGATAAATAAATTGGTTCAAACACATAAAAACTTATTTAATGCAGGAAATGATATTCAGAAACAATTAGGAAGAATATTAATTCTGGCCGATGCGGCGCATTCGTTCGGCGCTACTTATAAAACAAAAAAAACCGGAACGCTTTGTGATGTTTCTGTTTTTTCGTTTCACGCTGTAAAAAATTTAGTAACCGCCGAAGGCGGAGCCATTTGCCTTAACTTACCCGAACCTTTTAATAATGATGAAATTTATAAATACCTCTGCATAAAAACACTGCACGGACAAAATAAAGATGCCTTAGCAAAAACGCAAAAAGGAAACTGGAAATACGATGTAATTGAAGCCGGATACAAATGTAACATGACAGATATTTCAGCGGCCATCGGATTAATTGAAATTGAACGGTACGATAATGATACTTTAGTAAAACGTAAGCACATTGTTGATTTGTATAATAAAGGATTATCGGCTGACAAAAGATTTCATTTGCCTTTATTGAAAGACGAAACGCGTACTTCGTGCTATCATTTATATCCTTTGCGAATAAATAATATTAGCGAAGCGCAGCGAGATGCTATTATTCAGGAAATATTTAATCAGGAGGTTTCGGTTAATGTGCATTTTATTCCTGTGCCCGCCATGAGTTTTTATAAAAAATTAGGTTACGATATTAAAAACTATCCCACCGCTTATAATAATTACGCTAACGAAATTAGTTTGCCTTTATATTATAATTTAACCGACGAACAGGTTAATACCGTTATTGTAGCCACCATTAATGCTGTAAATAAAGTTTTGTGCTAAAACGTTTATTTGATATTGTTTGTTCTTTAATAGGATTGATGATATTATGTCCGTTTTTGGTTTTATTTGCACTGCTCATCATTTTCACTTCGGGCTTTCCTGTATTTTATTTGCAAACGCGGGTGGGAAAAAATAGCAAAGATTTTATTTTATTTAAATTTCGCAGCATGCGAACGAATGCCGACAAGCAGGGTTTGCTGACCGTTGGCCGGGATGAGCGCATAACTGGGATGGGATATTTTTTGAGGAAATATAAATTAGATGAACTGCCTCAATTGTTTAATGTTTTGTTTGGCAATATGAGTTTGGTAGGACCTCGCCCCGAAGTAAGAAAGTACATTGATTTGTATAATGAAGAACAAAAAAAAGTTTTATTGGTAAAACCCGGCATTACCGATTACGCCTCTTTAGATTACATTAACGAAAACGAATTGCTTTCAAAATCTCAAAACCCCGAAGAAACTTATATTAAAGAGATAATGCCTGCAAAGTTGGAGTTGAATATGAAGTATATTAAAGAGGCAGGCTTTGGTACGGATTTGAAAATTATTTTTAGGACGATTGGGAGAATTTTTAGTAGGCAGTAGGCAGTGGCAGTTGGCAGTAGCAGTGGCAGTCAATTATTAGGACGCCGAGCCCGTCGAGGCGGGATTAGAAAGATTATTTTTATTCAATAACCCTTAACCTTTTTCTACAACTTCCTAATAACATGATTAAATCCATTCGACATGCGCAAACATTCTACCTTATAATACAGTGTAGATTTTGCAGATGCTTTTTCGGAAGATAATTTTTCCCGGAAACGGTATTTTAAATAATATAATTTAGATTTTATTTTAATGTGCAATCGTATTTTAAAAGCAATAAATCCGCGAAGCCATTCTATAGAAAATGGCGCCATTAAAACCGCCAAATGATAATCAATACCAAATCTTCTGCCGCCGCTAATCACTTCCAGTTTCATTCCGTTTTTTGCAGCGTAATTTTCTATTCCTTTAAACGACAAATGCGAATAAGAAATTTCATGAAAACATTCCATAAAAGCAATATATCCCACAAACACGCCGCCTTTTTTTAATATTCTTCCGATTTCTTTAAAAGCCAGTTCAACGTTAGGCACATGCTCCACTACCGAAGTCATAATAACCACATCAAAACTTTCATCTTCAAAAGGCAAGTCTTCTGCGCTGGCTATAACGGTCTGCGCACCTCCCTCAAATGGCTCAACACCCACCCAAATACCGCCGGCTTTTTCTACCGTGTTTTTGGTGCGGCCAAATCCGCAACCAATGTCCACCACTTTTTTCCCACCCTTAGAAAGTTCGGCCAAATTATAAACCAATTCGTTTATTTTTATTTCGCAGTTGGGTGCCTGATCTTCTAAGGTTAACGATAATCTTACACCTTTAGCTAATGGTTGTCCGCTATTAATTACTTCCTTCATCCAATAAAAATTAAAGAAATTTTTCGAGACGTTTCAGTTCTTCTACCTTATCAACATAACCCAGTTTTTCGAACGAATAAACCAGGTTATTAAGTATGCGTTTTATCATTTCTAAATTACTGCAAGGCAAGTAATATTTATTTTCGGGTTCAATGTTGAGTTGTTTTAAAAATGAGTCAATATCTTTCTGACTAAAAATTAAACCCTTACTAAACGGATTCACATAAAATAAAATATTATCCGATAAAGTTTTGTGTGTAGTGTCGTACAAATTCGCATAATCATTTACATAAGCTAAAACAAAATGCTGAGGTAAATTTACGCCGTAAATAGGAATGTTTAGCTCTTTGCACACCAAGGCATAAACAACACTCAACATAACAGGATTTCCTTTTTTACTTTCGAGAACTACGTTTATAAAAGAATTTTGCGGCGCGTGATAATTGGTAATGTTGCCGCTAAATTGATGAACTTCAAATAAAATGTGATTAATTATTTTTACTTTTTCAAGTGCCGTTAAATCATCGTGAATTTCTAACCAAACATCCTGCTTAATTTGTGCAATTTGCTTTTTGAGTTTATTCTCATCTAAGTCGGGATACTGAAAACGCGCAATTAAACAAACGCCTTTAAATAAATCTTCCTGTTCGTGCTCGGCCCAGTGTTTAAGCGCCTTTTGAAGGGCCTCGAAATGTATGTCGTGAATAATAATTTCAATGCGTTTTTGCATGATAATATCAAAACTATTTTCCCAAGCTGTTTCGAGGTGCGGAATGGCTTGCGGACCAAGCATAATAAAACGGTCTTTTACCTGCGAATAAATGGTTTCGTCGGGGTCGTCGAGCAAAGTAATCAAGGCGATTACTTCTTTTAAGTTCATTTCGTTTTTTCCCGGCTTCATGTGCAAAAGCAAAAATAAACGAAGCGTCGCACTGTTTTAGAAAGAAGCGTTTATATTTTCAACAATCAGATTGTTAATCGCTCTAAACTTTTTTCTATTAATAAGTCTACACTTTTACCGTAATCTTTGGTAAATTCTTTCCTAACTCGGTTAGCGATGATTACGCAAGCGGTTAGGCAATTGTGCCCGAGATGTTTGCCCAGGCCGTACAGCGCTGAGGTTTCCATTTCGAAATTGGCAATTAGCAAACCGTTATGAGAGAAATTTGTTAATAACTCGTTTAAATTTTTGATGGAGGCGTTCAAACGAAGTTGACGGCCTTGCGGACCATAAAATCCGGGCGCGGTGGCGGTGATGCCAACATGATTACCTGTTTTAAATTTTTCTAAAAGAATTTCTGAACCTTTTACACAATAGGGGTAAGGTAAATTTTTTAGCCACGATGTGTGTTTAATAAATGCTTCGCTTATTTCGTTTTCGTTTATTGAATTTAAATTTTCGTAAAAATTTAAAAGTCCGTCGAAGCCCAAACCGTGCGAGCTTACAACAATGTCGTTAACAGCAATATTTTGTTGCAAAGCGCCACTGGTTCCTAAACGAATAATATTTAGTGTGCGAAGTTTTGAGTTGAGTTCGCGTGTTTCCGGATTAATATTTACGGCGGCATCGAGTTCGTTTAAAACAATATCAATATTATCGGTACCAATTCCGGTGGAGAGGACCGTTATACGTTTGTTATTAAAAATTCCGGTGTGAGTAATAAATTCGCGGTGTTGTGTTTTAAAATCTATTTTAGAAAAATGTTTAGAAATTTCTGAAACACGATTCTGATCTCCAACAACAATTACATCATCTGCAATATCTTCATTTTTTAAATTGATGTGATAAACGCGGTTTTCTTTTGTAAGAATTAATTCGGTTTCGGGGAATTTCATTGGGGGGGAAGGGTTATAAGGTTATAGGGGTATAGGGTTATAAGGTTATAGGGTTATAAGGTTATAAGGTTATAAGGTTATAGGGTTATAAGGTTATAAGGTTATAGGGTTATAGGGTTATAAGGTTATAAGGTTATAGGGTTATCGGTTATAAGGTTATGGGGTTATAATGTTATTGCGTTAATTGTTATGAGTAAAGCTAAGAGATATTTTCCGAAAAAAATAATTGTAACAAATCTGGTTTTTAGTTTTTATGGTCGGTTTGTGTATGTAACAGTGCAATTTGGTAATTCTTTTTTTAATTTTTGTAGAAGTATTTCGGGCACTAAATCTATTACCAGAGTTTTTAATTTTTTTAATTTGAATAAGGGAGTAAAATCGCTGATGCTGTTTTTATCAATCCATAAGGCTTCCAAATTATAAAGCTGTTCAATGCCCTTAATTTCTTTTATCTTATTATCGCTCAAATCAAGAGTTGTAAGATTTTTTGAATTTAAAAATGGGGTGATGGATGAAATATTATTGGCAGAAGCCCGGAGTTCTTTCATATTTTTAAGATTCGCCAGTAATTTTATTCCGGTACGCACGCCGCAGCCCGAAATATTTAAACTTTGCAACTTAGTTAAATTTTCTACTCCTTCAATGTTATTAATTCGATTATTATCGAGATAAAGTGTTTTTAATTCGGATAAAGAAAATAGGTTGGAAACGGTTGTAATTGTATTTGAGGAAAGATAAAGTTCTTTAAGATTTTTCCATTTTTCGATACCGTAAGTAGCCACTAAACGATTATATCCCAGTTGAAGCACTTCCAAATTCGGAAAAATAAGTTCTTCATTTTTAGTTTCAATAGCGGGAATAATGTAAGTAAGATAAGTTAAACCATTATCCGACAAATTCAGATCCTTTAAATTTTTGCATCCTCCAAAAAATTTAGCGAAGTTGTTTGAAATAAAATCACTTAATAAATTTTGATGCAAATCCAAAATAGTCAAACGTGACAAAGCGGGAAATGAATCAATTTTTCCTTTAAAAGTGGCGCCAATAGATAAATTATCGAGACTCTCACATTTTGTGAGTTCCGAAAAATCGGTAATGGTATTGCCGGATAAATTTAAGTAGCTTAATTTTTTTAAGGCAGGAAAAGTGTTCAAGTTATTTATTTTTATGTTCGAAATATCAAGCGTTTGAATGTTGGGAACGTTTTTTAACCCGCTTAAATCAAAAATTGGATTGTTGCTGAGATAAAATTCGTTCAGTGCATTTAGCATTGGAAGTTTCTCAAGCGAATCAATTGCATTCGAATTAAGGGATAGTGTTTTTAAGTTGGGAAAATAAGAAATGCCATCTAACTTATTCAAATAATTGTTATCAAGATAAAGTATTTCTAAATTACTAATCACCTTAAGCGGTTCGAGCAAATTTGATTTAGAATTGGAGGCCGTTTGAATGTAATTATTTCTAAGGTCAATTTTTTTGATTAACTTTTTTTCATTAAGCGCAATGATTTCATTTATCACTCTGTTTTTTTCGCTACAATACGATGGCCAGCCGGGATTTTGCATTTCTTTTAAAAAATTATAAAGTTTGCCATCCAGCCCGAGATTAAAACTCGAGAAAAAAGTTCCTTTAAGCGAATAGTAATAATCACGAGCTTCAAGATCGTCGTAACTTTTTATGGAATCGTGAAGCAGCAATAATTGCGGCAGATTTTTAAAACTTAAGTCTACCAGATAATATTTTTCCAATTTTTTATTTTCTTTCAGCGCTTTATTGATATTGAAATCGGTAATTATCATATCCCAGTTAAACATAGCACTTATTACTAAAATTAGGTAATAGCACCATGGATTTACTCTGAACAAAAACATATTACTTTTTAATTTCGAAACTTTAATAAAAGTGGTAATTAATCCAATTAGGGTTAATCCCAAATAAACATACACACCAATTTTTTTGTAACTGATTCCGGCATCTTCTATATACATATTGTTACGGTAGGCATTTGAAAAAATCATAAAAATATTTTGAAGTATCCATAGGTAGGCAAGGGCTTTAAGAAATTTATTTTTGGGATAATAATTTAATCTGCCTCTGAAATAAAATAAAATAATAAGAATGGCGCAGATGAGTGAAGTTATTAAAACTCCTATACCGTCATGAACAAATTGTCGGTGCTGAATTCCTTCGGGCAATTTTCCGTCGAACCAAAGATAATTTAGGTCAAGAACATTTAAGATAAGAAGCATTAAATTTAATATCCCGAATAATACAATACCCGAAACAAATTCGATATTTAATTTAAGAATGCGGTTCAGGAATTTTTTTTCGGGTTCAGCATCTTCGATGAGATTTCCTGAAATACCAGAATCAAATTTTGAAACGGCACCTAAGCGATGATAATAAAAAATGGGATACATTAGTAAAAAACCACCGAGCGTAAAAAATACCCAGCTCCACGAAATAAAATCGAGATTAATATCTTTCGTAAAATCTTTAAAGAGCGGACTCGACGACTGGTACATAAAAAAGAAAAGTACAATCACTAAAAAAATAATTACTGAAACAATTATTCCCACAAAGGTGCGGGATGATTTTTGCTGTGATTTTTTACTGCGCTGAACCCAATCGAAAAATAAACTTACGGGTGTCATTCCAATGGAGACCGCAGTCATAATCATAGAAGTAAAAACAGAAGTGGCCGGTGCAAAACTGAGTACAGATAAAAGTGAAAGGGAAATTATGTTTCCAATAATGGCGAGTGGGCTGGAATAATACATAATACAAGCTGAAGTAATAATTGAACCGAGGGCAACTACCATCCAATCTTTATTTTTAATACGTTCGTGATTTATTATTGCAAAAGCACCAACGAGAAGTAAATTAAAAATTAAAAAATTTATTCCAGCGTTTTGCTCGTAAAATAAAAAGCTGTAGGTAAAAACCGAAATCAGCAGTATCCAGTCGTTCTTTTTCATAAGTGAATTGTTAAATGGTTGAATGGTTAAATGGTTTTATGGTTAAATGGTTGAATGGTTTTTTTTTAGTAATTATTGAAAGATTATTTTTAATAAATAAAATAGCTCCCAATGAACTTAATGTGTAGCCGGTTAAAAATAGGTACCAATTAAATTTTTGGGGAATGTAAAATTGTAACTCATGCAATAAGCCTTTCGGCGAAGGAAAAAAGCTTGCAGAATTATTTTGCGATTTTATTACTTCAAAATAATCATACATAAACGAAATAATAATAATTACTGAGCCGCTAATCAAAAGAAACCATTGGCTGCTCGAAATAGTTATTCGCCCGTGCCGGTACGGACGGGTTGTTTGGGAAGAATTATGGAAATGTAAAATGAAACTTCCAAACACAATCATTCCCAGTGAAACTAAACATGGCGCCAGAACGGGCCCGGTCCATGGAACCGGGATTAAAAATAAAATATCCCAGGTAAATAAACTTTGTGGCCATCCTAAAAATAAAAAAAGAAAAATGTAATAAAACAAATCCCAAATGGCGAAAACGATTAAAAAATAACCGAAACGGGTGAGTTTTGATTTTCCGGATAGATATGCTATACCAATTAACATAATAATAGTTGCTAATTCTCGGCACAATTCAACCATTGCAATATTTTTCGGAATTATTTGTAATGGGAATTGAAAGCCGCCCGGATAATATAATTCGCGTAAATAAATGACCACGGCACTTTCTAAAAATCCCATGGCAATAGCGAAAATGCAAAGCCCTGAAATATTTTTATTATTTGCATTAAATTTCATACAATTAAATTCAATTAGTATTTCAAAGTATCAGACTAAAAAAATCTATTTATTCTTAGTAATATTTTTCGCAAGCCATTCGTAAATAAAAAATGTACACACAGCAAATGGAAATAAATTATACAAAGTATCGCTCACCGAATGCGAATTGTGGTCAATTACTTTAGCTACCCAAAGTGTGTGTGCTAATAAAATTAAGGTAATTATTATTGCTACGAAACTGGTTGGTAAATAAAACCAAAGCCATTTTTTAAAGTGTTGTGTTTTCATGATGTTTGTTTTTAGGGTTTATATTTATCTGTTCTTAATTAATTTCTCAAGTGTATCTAAATGTTCATTGAAAGCTTTCGTTCCAATTTTTGTGGTAGAGTAGGAGGTAAGCGGCTTCTTACCTACGAACTCTTTTTTCACATGCACATAACCTTCTTTCTCCAATGCCGAAATGTGGCTGGCCAGATTTCCATCAGTTAAATCCAATAATTCTTTTAAGGTATTAAAGTCAACACTGTCGTTAACCATGAGCGCGCTCATAATTCCCAGCCTGACTCTGTTATCAAAAACCTTATTTAAATTATGTATTTTAAAGTTCAATTTATTTTCAAAAAATTTATTTTAATTAATTTGACTGCTTCCTGCCACTGCCGACTCCATTCTTTTTTTAATTTATCACTCAACATTTCTCTCATACTTAAACCACATTACTGTTCCATAAATAACATGAAACAATCCAAATCCAATGGCCCAATAAAAAAGTCCGTTACCTAAATCAAAGGCCGAAACAATTCCCAATAAAATTTGTGCAATTCCTAAATACTTAACATCGTCGTAAGTTAATTTGCTTGCCGAAAATAAAGCTACGCCGTAAAAACACAACATAGTTGGGGCTATAAAAGCTAAATGCATGTTTAATAGAAGCGCTAAACTTAAAATTCCACCTGTAGTTAATGGAACGGCCATTTGCCAGAATAAACGCCAGGCAGTATAATCTAATAATTTTAAATTATTTTTTTTGGCTTTGCGCGACGAAAAATAATAAGCCGTTAATAAGGATAATCCTAAAATTAAAATGGCATCTAAAATAAAAAATCCAAATACTTCTAAAGTAAAAGGTTCGGCGCTTTCGTAAATAGCGCTTCGAAGTCCGGTTAATCTGTTTCGGATATACCAAACGGCGATGGCGTATCCCGACAAGGCATAAATTCCGGCAAATATTCCGGATAAACCGCTGAGCGATAAAAAGCGCGAACTTTTACGCATCATTGTGCGAATTTCATTGAGCGCTTCGAGGTGTTTTGTGTCTTCTGGCTGCATTTTAATCTGGTTTTAAAAGTACTTTGAAGTACAAAGTTAAAGCCTTTTCCGATACTTCCAAATTATTTTAGCATTTTTTAATAAACAAGTTTAAAGCGTATATTTGGTAGAGATAGCAAAAACTGAATTTTATTGGAACAAATCCCATAAACGGCCGTTTAACCTGAGCAAAATGAAACAGCTTTTTTTAATTATCACTTTATTTTTTTGCGGCATCGTTAATGCCCAACAAGATAAAGATACCAAATTGCAAGCGGCCGAAATCGAAAAGAAATTTCAAGCCGAAAATTATGAAGAGGCCCTCGAAGATTATTTGCAACTTTTAGTCAGCGATCCTAAAAACGAATTATTTAATTATAACGTTGGCGTTTGTTATTTAAACACAAACATTAATAAAGCAAAAGCTGTTCCTTACCTCGAAATTGTTACCCGAAAAGAAAAGCATAATTACAATGCCGATTTTTTATTGGGAAGAGCTTATCAATATGCCAATCGTTTTGATGATGCAATCGCTTCTTTCGCAAACTTTAAGATCATAGGAAAAGGAAGCGAAAAAAATATTAAAGACATTGAAACCGAAATTCAACATTGTATAAATGCAAAAGAAATTATTAAATTTCCGGTAGATGTTACTTTTCAATCGCTTGGTAAAAATGTTATCAATTCGGAGTTCGCCGATTATTATCCTTTTATTCCCGAAAACGAAGGTTACATAGTTTTTAATTCGAAACGGCCAGCCGATAAAGTAGCCATTAAACAAGAAAACGGACAATACTTAAATTGCATTTACATTTCAAAAGTAATTAACGGTCAGTTTACACCGGCAGAAGTTTTAGGGGAGCCTATTTGCAAAGGCAACACCGGCGATGAAGTAATTGGTATGAACGCCAAAGGCGATATTTTATTAATTTGTAAGCCTGATTATAAAGGTGCCAAAAAAATTTACATTACAAAAATGAATCCAAGCGGTGCATTTTCTAAACCCGAATTATTGCCTACAGCCATCAATGGCGAAGGAGATGAAATTGCGGCTTGTATAAGCAACGATGGTAATTCAATTTATTTTGCAAGCGATCGAAGCGGCGGTTTTGGCGGAACAGATATTTACGTTTGTAGAAAAGTTTTGGCAAGTGGTAAATGGGTAGAACCAAAAAATATGGGTCCGAATATTAATACGGCATTAGACGAAGATTTTCCAAACATTTCGCCCGACGGAAAAACACTTTTTTTTAGTTCTAAAGGTCATTCGAGTATGGGAGGATACGATATTTTTAAAGCGACTTGGGACGAATCGATTTTAAGTTTTGTGAATGCAAAAAATTTGGGATATCCGGTTAACACGTCGTACGACGATATGAATTTCAGAATTTCAAAATCGGGTCGGTATGGTTATATTGCTTCGGCAAGAGGAGGAGGAGCCGGCGATTTTGATATTTACCGTATTACTTTTAATGAAGTTGAATTAGATTATACAGTGGTAATTGGTGATATAAGAGCTAAAGACAGTATTCAGGAAATTATTTACAGAGAAGTTTTTATTACCGTTAATGACAATATTACCGGCGAATTAGTAGGAAATTATATTTGTAATCCGGCCAACGGAAGAAGTGTAATGATTTTGCCTCCGGGTAAATATGTGATAAATGTGGAAGCACCCGGTTTTAAAAATTACATTAAACCCATCGAAATTTATGATAAAGTTTCTTACCAGTCAGAAAAAAGCTTTCTCATAGAATTAAAAAAATAAAGACAATGTTTTTTTTATTAGATTTGTTATAAATAAATTTACTTTCACATATAATTATTAATTCTCAATTCTCAATTCTCAATTTTTAATTTTTTAAACATGATAAACAATCTCTCGCAAAATAATTCAGTGTTAAGTCAATTCTTATCTGAAATCCGTTGCATTAATACTCAAACCGACAGTATGCGCTTTCGCAGAAACATGGAACGCATTGGCGAAATTTTTGCTTACGAAATAAGTAAGCAACTCGAATACGAATTAGTTGAAACCATTACTCCATTGGGTGTGGCCGAAACTTTTAAATTAAAAGATGAACCTGTTATCGCCACCATTTTAAGAGCCGGTTTACCATTACACAACGGATTATTAAATTATTTTGATAAAGCAGAAAACGCTTTTATCAGCGCCTATCGCAAACATCATAAAGACAATACTTTTGAAATTGCATTGGAGTATGTTGCTTGTCCGGATTTAACCGAAAAAACTTTAATTCTTTGCGATCCGATGTTGGCAACTGGTTCTTCGATGGCTTTAACTTATAAATCGCTTTTGGCAAAAGGAAAACCTAAACATACGCATTTGGTAACAGCCATTGCCAGTGCGCAAGGTGTTGATTATTTAAAAGCGCATATGCCAGATAATAATTTCACCATTTGGTGCGGCGCCATTGATGAGGAACTAACGGCGCAATCTTACATTGTGCCTGGTTTGGGCGATGCCGGTGATTTGGCTTATGGAAGTAAACTATAAAAATATTTGGCTCGAAAAGATTCTGCTTGAACAAAAAATAACATATAACACTTAACAAGAAATGAAAAACGTTAAAGTAAAAAAATAGACCTTAGTCATTTTTCGTTTTTTGTTTCATGTTTTTCATTATCGTTTAAAATTTACTCATTGTAATAAAAATGACACTTAATAAGCAAACGGTTATAATAAGTAAAAAGTTAGTAGGTAATTTAGTTTACGATTATCTTTCTCAAAAAAAAGAAGTGCGAATTTTTTATAATCAGTTTCCGGACACTAATGGTTTCAAACAAATTCTTTCTTCTAAAGATGTATTTAAAAATATTGATCGAAAATTATTAGTGAAGGTTTTAAAGGAACAGTCTTCACTGGTAAATAATTCAAATCCCCGATCCTTAAAAAACATTGAATTATTAAGTAAAGAAAATTCATTTACCGTAACTACCGGGCATCAATTGTGTTTATTTACAGGTCCGCTTTACTTTATATATAAAATATTTTCGGTTATTAATTTGTGTGAGAAATTAAAATTAGAATTTCCGGAAAATAATTTTATTCCGCTGTATTGGATGGCGAGTGAGGATCATGATTTTGAGGAAGTAAATCATTTAAATGTTTTTGGGAAGAAAATAGTTTGGAATTTGGAACAAAGCGGTTCGGTGGGTAATTTTTCGACAGAGGGATTGGGAGAAATTCAAAAACAATTAAAAGATATTTTTGGGGAGAATGAGAACACAAATTATTTACTGAAACTTTTTGGAGATGCTTATATAAAAAACCCGTCCGTACCGGAACGGGCGGGCAAAAATTTGGCAGATGCTACCCGTTATTTGGTAAATGAATTGTTTGGAAAATATGGCATTGTAATTTTAGACGGACAAAACGCTTTATTGAAAAAGCGATTTGAAAATTATATTAAGAAAGATATTTTTGAGAATGTTCCTTTTAAGAAAGTTAGCGAGTCGATTGAGTATTTAAAAAAATTGGGATATTCGTCGCAGGTAAATCCGCGCGAGATAAATTGTTTTTATAGCGAACCCGGTTTGAGGGCAAGAATAGAAAAAGACGGAACAAATTATAAAGTAATTGGTACTGATAAAATATTTTCTAAAACAGAACTCGAAAAATTAATTGAAACCGGCCCCGAAAAAATTTCCCCTAATGTTGTTCTTCGTCCTTGTTATCAGCAAGCAATTTTACCCAACATTGCTTATGTGGGCGGTCCGGGTGAATTGGCTTATTGGTTGGAGTACAAAGCCATGTTTGATGAATTAAAATTGGCGTTTCCTATTTTAGTACCTCGAAAATTTGTGACTGTTTTGGATTCGACTTCCCAACAAAAAATAAAAAAATTTGGTTTTAGTAATCAAGATTTGGAGGAGGACGAGCAAACATTAATTAAAATGTATTTAGAAAAGAGTAATGTTGTTTTTCAATTAGAAAAATATAAAAAGGAATTAGAGGTTTTGTACTCGCGCGTGAATAGAGAAGCGAGTGAAATTGATAAAACATTAAGTTCGGCAGTAGAAGCCGAAAAACAAAAAAGCATCAATGCGCTCACTAACATTGAAGCAAAATTAAACAAGGCTTTAAAACAAAAGTCGGAAACAGAAATTAATCAAATCAAGGCGCTTAAAAATAAATTGTTTCCCAACCATGCTCCGCAAGAACGATTCGATAATTTTAGCATGCCGTATTTAAAATGGGGACCGGAATTTTTAAATTTCCTAAAAGAAAGTTTGGAGTATGATTTAATAGATTGGGACCAGGTTTTTGTGGGGGAGGAGTAAGGGAATTATTTCGACAGAATAAATTCTTTTATTAATTCGATTTTACTCGGGTGTACAAAAAAACAATTACGAACTTCATTATCTGTTTTTCTTATAATAGAATCTACTTTAACTAATCCGTCGCCCACATGATTATAAAATTCGTAACCATAAGGTTTTAAAATAGCTTCCAAATCTTTTTCAATAGTATCAAATAAGGTTTCGCAAATAATAACGGGTTTATGGTTCGATAATAAATTATGCGCATTTTTTAGAATGTAATGTTCTGTCCCTTCTGTATCCATTTTCATTAACTCTACTTTATCGTCCGGATTTTTATTTAAATATTCGTCGATGGTAATTGACTTAACTACATTTTTTACAAACATATCAGACGAAGTTTTTGAACCGGCATTTCCTTCACCTGCCAAATTGTATTTTATGTAAGTATATTTATGGGATTGCACTTCGTAAAACTCTATCTCTCCGGTTTTATCTGCCAAAGCAATTGATTCTACTTTTATATTTTTTAAATGATTGAGTTCAACATTTTCCTTTAAAAAATGCAATGGTCCCAAAGCAGGTTCAAAGGCTTTGACTTTAATATTTGGATTTATTTTTGCAGCTATAAGAGAATAGTAGCCAATATTAGAGCCTACATCATAAAAAGAATTTACTTTTTTAACAAGCTTTTCAAAAATGGGAGTGTACTCAAATTTTTTATATCCATCCCAAAATATGCAATAAGTTAAGTAATTTGTTTGATTGGTTTTCATTTTTAAATTGCCGGTTTCCAATTTTATTTTTATTTCGCCGGAAGGTGGAAGTTTATATTTTCGCGGCAAGAAAAAGAAAATGTATTTGGTTAAATTCCTTAAGACGAAATTTATATTAGGAGAGTATATTAATTTGTAAAAAAATTGTTTCATTTTTTTAAATATTGATTAAGTACAATTTTAATTTCGTTTTTGAAGGTAAAGTAAATTAACAAACTAAACACAAAAAATTCTATAAAATATAAAATCGGGTTGTAAACAGGACAAATAGAAAAAATAACAACATTGGTAATTAAATAAGCCAAAGGCAAAAGATATATTTTTACTACGTTAAAGTTATAATCAAATATTTTTTTAGTTAAAATTAAAGAAAACAAGACCTGAACCACTTTTGTGATTACGCCAGCGTATAAAGCGCCCTTCAATCCAAATTCATTCACCAAAAAGTAAGTAATGGCAATTTGAAAAACGGCACTGTAAGAAAAAACTTTTACTAACAGCCACGTGTTTTTAGAATAAAGAATCGTTGAAAGATAAAAATTTAATATGCTGCGGGTAGCGTATCCGCCGGCAATGATTCCAATGTAATCGAAACTTGTAAAATAAACTCCTTTAGATACAATTAATTTCAAGCCAAACGGAATAACAATACAAAAACCAGTAAGCAAAATAATATTAATAGCGCCAAAAACATTAAAATAACGATTAGATTCGGGTGTAGTTTCTAGTTTTTTATTTTTATTCCATAATTCAAATAGTTTTGGGAAAATGGCCGCCGATAATCCGTTTTGTAAAAATTCTATGCCCAAAAAACATTTTAGTAATAAATCGTAGGCCGCTAAAGTTTCGGCGCTAATATGATCTTTTAAAAAATACCGGTCAATATTACCCAATCCCCAAGAAGCCAAAACGTAAATTAAAAAGGGTGCGCAAAATTTATGAAGTTCTTTTAAATAGTCTTTGTTAAATGTTAAACCCGAATAAGCGTAAAATGAAAAGAAAGCCATCACAAAAATAATTCCCCCAGAAATTAAACGCGCATAAATAGGCCCGATCAATGAATCGGGATATAAAAATAATCCGCCAATGGAAAGTCCGAGTGTTAAAATAAAATTGGTAACGTTAAACCAAAAGAAACGTTCGGCCTTTTTAAAATAAATAAAAGCATTAGTACAAGTTTTAAAATAGGCATTAAAAAAAGCAGTAACGATTGATAAGAAGCCAAATGGCCAAAAATAAACTTGTAAATTTTCTTTAAAAATAAATGTAAATAAAAACGGACCCACAATTAAAATAGCCAGCAAAATAATAGCAGCAATAATTATTAATAAATTTGAAATGGTGCCGGTAAATTGTTTTTGAGAGGGCTCGTCGCCACTGAGCTGAGTATATTTCACACCATAATATGAATCTACCGAATAAGAAAATAGAATTTGGAAAAACATGGAAATGCTGATGTAAAATCCAAGCGAAACAAATAATTGCGTTGATAAATAATTAGTGTAAAAAGGAAGAAGAAGTAAACTCGATACCATTGGCAAGGCACCAACCAGAGTATAAATAAAAGAGGATTTTAAAAACGATTTACTTATCACTTTTTTATTATTCTTAAACTATTTTTTCATAAATATAAAAATCAGAAAGCGAACCTTTTTCCTTATATTCAGTAACGGGGAATTTGTTTTTTATTACTTCTTTTAATTTCCAACCCGAAATATTTTTATTTACAAAATCAGTAAAACTTCTTCGGTTTTCGTGCTGGTGAACAGGTTCTTCTTTTTGATTATAATCCGACGCATAAATAATAACGTATTTGGAAGAAGCCGCAAATAAATGGACTAAATGATTTTCAAATATTTCGTTTTCTACCAAATGGTACAGTACATCTAAAGACATGGTTAAATCAGCTGTAAATAATTTAGCTCTATCGTAAAAAGCCTGACTATTATAAACGTAAAAACTTTTTGTTTGGTCTGTTTTAAAACGGGTATAACATAGTTTAACAGCAGTGGGAGAAACATCCAGGCCAATATATTGCGGATATTTTGAAGTAACGAGTTGGTTTCCGTCGCCGCAGCCAAATTCCATTACTATTTTAATATTATTTTGTTTTACGAAGTCGTTTAAAAATTGAGATTTAAATTCGGCCAAATGGTCGTACGAACCGCTGCCGGAGTTGCCTTGGCTTTGATAGCGGGTTTCCCAATATTTTTCAGACCCTTTAAATTTCTTTTTTTGCTGATTTTTCTTCCAGTTCTTAACAAAGGGTATTTCTAAAATTTTTTCTTTTAATCCCATATTATTGGTTTTTTCTTAAATTTGAATGTATAATTTTAAAAATCCCTTAAAAGTACGAAATAATAAAATTCACGCAAAGAAAACGCAAAGAATAAACACGCAAAGAACGCAAAAGCAAATGACCGAAAATGAAATATCTTATAAAATAATTGGCATAGCAATTGAATTGCATAAACAACTTGGTCCCGGATTACTTGAATCGGCTTACGAATACCCATTTGCGTATGAATTAAGAGAAGCCGGATTATTTGTTGAGCAACAATTGCCAATGCCTTTGTTATATAAGGAGATAAAAATGGATTGTGGTTATAGAATTGATTTGCGTGTGGAAAAAAAAGTAATAATTGAAATTAAATCAATTGAAACATTAGCTCCGGTTCATTTTGCTCAAACACTTACTTACTTAAAATTAAGCGAATGTAAACTAGGCTTACTCATAAATTTCAATACGGTTAAATTAAAGGGAAGTATTCACAGAATTGTAAATAATTTATAATTCTTTGCGCTTCTTTGCGAAAACCTTTGCGACCTTTGCGTGAAAAAATAAATAACGAAATAATATAGTTTATCGAATGAAAGTCCTTTTTATTTCTTCCTGGTACCCCAATAGTACAAATGCTTTAAAAGGATTGTATATAAAAAAGCATGCACAAGCTATTCATGCAGCGGGCGTAAACATTCAGGTTTTGGCTTTAACGGTTAATCCTTCTAAAAAAGTTTTCGAAAAGAAAGTTTATAAAGTTATCGACGATAAAGGAATTGTTACTCACTTGATAGAACTTAATTCGAGATTTTATAAATTTTTGCATTTGGATTTGTTTTTGCAATTCAGTTTTTTAAAAAAATATTTTTATAAAAATATTGTAAAAGAATTTAATCCGGATATTATTCATTCTAACGTATTGTATCCGGCGGCAATTATGGGACATTGGCTGGCTAAAAAAGAAAATAAACCTCATATAATAACCGAGCATTGGAGCGGAGTAGATAAATTTTTAAATAAAAGTTTGTATTCCGGTTTGGCTAAGAAAGCGTATTCAGAGGCAAAATATATTACTGCAGTTTCCGGTTTTTTGAAAAACACCCTAACTAAACAAGCCTCAGCCGAAAAAATTATTATTGTACCTAATGTGGTTAATACCGAAAGGTTTTGTTACAATGAAAAAAAGCGGGAAGCAGATAAAATTATTTTTTCATGCGCGGCACATTGGGGGAGGCCAAAACGTCCGGATTTAATTTTTAATGCACTTGAAGAAATTTCAAAAAAAATAAAGCAAAAAATAGTTTTGAATGTTGTTGGCGTGGGACATTTAATAAATGAATTAAAAAAACCAGAATGGAATTTTGAAATAAACTATTTGGGAAATTTGGTACCTGAAAAATTAGCAGAAGTTATGCAGGGTTCCGATTATTTTTTGCACGCTTCAGAAATGGAAACATTTTCAATTGTTATTGCAGAGGCCCTCTCAACAGGAACTCCTGTTTTAGCTTCCAATGTTGGTGCGGTTTCTGAATTAATAAATTTAAAAAACGGAGTGTTGTGTGAGAATAATTTAGAAAGCTGGACTAATTCTATTTTGGAATTAATTAATAAAAATGATTTTGACAGAAAAGAAATAAGTAAAGAAGTTGAAAAGTTTGGTAAGAAAAATATTGGAGAGCAGTTTTTGAGATTATATAATTATAAACCGGTTTAACGAATTACATTTACATGTCCGGTTAAATCATGCGATTTTCGATTGTAATCGATGGCAATAATTTTCCAAGTATAAGTATCTTCCTTTACCAATTGGCCATTGTATTTTCCGTCCCAGCCTTTACGCATATCATCCGAATAAAAGATTTGTTCTCCCCATCTGTCAAAAATCATTATTTTAAAACTAATGATATTGCTTCCGTAAGTGTAAAAAATATCATTTAATCCGTCTTCGTTAGGTGTAAATGTATTTGGTACGTATAGTGTCCAATCGGGTTTAACACTAATTTTTTTACATATTAGGTCTTTACAACCCAAACTATTTGAAGCCTCTAAGCAAACCGTATAATCACCGGCGAAATTATAGGTGTGATTAGGATTCTCAATACCGGAATTTGACCCATCGCCAAAATCCCAAACATATAAAGAAGCATTAACTGATAAATTATTAAATAATATATCATAGGTAAATTCCGGATTCTGATAATTAAAATCAGCAATAACAGTTGTATATTTTATAGTAATTATTTTAGTAACAGTATCTGCGCACGGCGATCCGGGAAAAGCAATTAGGCTGATAGTATATGTGCCCTGACCGTTATACGTGTACATAGGATTAGTCAGAGAAGAGCTTTGCCCGTTTCCAAAATCCCATAAGAAAGAACTTGAATTTAAGGAGGTATTTGAAAATGTAACTAAACCTGAACATAGGCTGGCCGTATAATTAAAAGAAGCAACAGGTGGATTTGTTATTGTAACCACTTTAAATGAAGTATCGGCGCAATTTGAGCCCGGATTTGTGAAAAGAGTAATGGTATAAATTCCGGTTGCAGAATAATTATAATTCGGATTGGTTGCTGTGCTGGTTGATCCATCACCGAATTGCCATAAATAAGAAGTAGCGAGCGAAGAAGAATTGGTGGTGGTAATTAATTTAGAACAGGCACTTGAAGTTACATTGAATTGTGATTGTGTGTTTTTTATTACAGAAATTACTTGTTTGGAAGTATCGGCACAGGATGAGCCCGGGTTTGTAATTAAAGTAATTGTATAATTTCCTGAAGAAGTGTATGTATGATTTGATGGGTTTGCTAGTATAGAAGTAGAGCCGTCGCCAAAATTCCATAAATAAGAATTAGCACCTACTGAATTATTAGTTAAGCCTACAATAGAATCGCAAAGTGAAATGGTATTTGTGAAAACACTTTGCGATACACTTGAAATGGTAATATTTTTATTTATTGTATCTGAACATCCTTGAGGGTTAGTGCAAATAAGACTAATGATGTAATTTCCTGCGGAAGCATAAATGTGAGAGGGTGATGTGGAAGCAGAAGTGAAGCCATCTCCAAAATTCCAATTATAACTACTTGCGCCAATAGAAGTATTGGTAGTTGTTAGCGAACCGTTACAAGGATTTAAATTGTAACTAAAATTACTTGTTACTGTGTACAACGAAACACTTGTAGTAGCGGTTTTTGAACAGCCGGAGGCGTCTTGAACCGATAATGTGTAAGTCGAAGATACATTTGCATTTAAAGTGGAACTGTTATTTCCTCCCGGTAACCATATATAGGAATATGCAGGATTTCCGCCGGAGACCGTGCTTGATAAAATTGTATTTGAGTTTTTGCAAATTGCGGTTGGTGAACTTATTGATAAATTAATTGCTGAAGGTTGTGTAATGGTAACTGCAGCTGTGTTTGTATTACAACCACCGTCGCTTACTGTCACAGTATAATTTCCGGCACCTAAATTGTTTACAACAGATGTTGTATAATTTCCGGGTGACCATGTATAAGTATATATACCGGGTGTAGAAACTGTAATTGTTCCAGAACCGTTAGTTAATCCGTTGCAGGAAACGCTTTGCGTTGTTGAAGTAAGGTTTAATGTTCCTCCAAAGGCTGCAACAGGTATGTTATAAGCAATTCTGCTTAAGCCCCAAAGAGATTGTTTAATGCCCGTGGATTGTCCTGTTAAGCTGAAATTACATGCCGTTCCTAATAAATTAGGATTATTCACAACTGATAACCAATTCGTATTTGGTCTTGTAATATAAATTTTATTGTCGGGTCCAAGTTCCATATACCCGAAATTATAACCGTTATTTGGCATTACGTATAAAGTACTTTGGGAAGCGATAATTGCAGGTCCGGTAAAAGTTGATACGTCATATTGATAAACGCTCTTTCCGAAAATCGAATTTACATATATTTTTTTACTGTCAGGAGAAAAAGCAGTTCCCCATGCATTCCCTGTGTTACCAGGAATTAGAATTGAATTACTAAGAACACCTGTAACCGAATTAAAATTAAAAATCTCGAATTGATCAACACAAGTTAGAGCGTTTAAAACTTTTGTGCCATCAGGAGATATGGTTAATTGTCCCATAGCATCATGCGTTCCGCCAAATGTTCCGCAATTAAGAATTGAACCAATATTTGTTGTTACAGAAGTGGTGGCAATGGTAGTAGCATCAACC
This sequence comes from Sphingobacteriaceae bacterium, assembly GCA_023251725.1. Taxonomy (GTDB): domain Bacteria; phylum Bacteroidota; class Bacteroidia; order B-17B0; family Aurantibacillaceae; genus JAHEYG01. Next base: position 73,594 of record JAHEYG010000003.1, read on the forward strand.
TTAAACGCAACATATTGATTCGTTAGCCATTTTTGAGTTAGGACCCAATAATTATTTCCCGTGCTATTATAATAAGCACAAATTTTTTCTGTCCAACCAATTCCTAATGAAATATTTTTCTGTCCAACTACAACATCTCCAAGTCCCCCATTTAAATTCATGTCAACAACAGAATAAGATAAATTACCCGGATTAGAATAATGGGTGTTGTGAAAAATAACATATTTTTTATTACTACAGGGAATAGGAACAATTAAACAGCATTGACCTGCAGTTGTATTTCCGATTAAACCAAAACCATTCGGCATTACAATATGATTTTTATTCCAAACTGACATCCCGTCAGTGTAAAATAAAAGATTTCCTGATGCATCAGTTATGGTACTGGTATTATCAAAATTATTTGCTTGGCCGTTTGTAAGAATGGTCGGAATAGGAGTATTAAAATCAAGCCCGGCATTGCTGCCGAAATACCAGATTTTATTAAATTGAGAAAACGATTTTTGAGAGTGAACGATAAGAACTAAAATAAAAAAAATATGAATTATTCTTTTCAACTCTAAAAGCATTTAAAATAAGTAATAAAAATAACGAAATAAAAATCATTATACGAGTTTTAAGGTGAAAGTATATATTAAACGAGTGAACAGACTAAATCAATTATTATATGTAATGGGAAGCACTAAACTTGCGCTGGCCCCAAATCCTTCAAATTTCCCTCTGACAAGCTTTCAAATCTGTATTGATTCATATTTAAACGAAAAAAAACTTAATTAGTCGAATTTTCCATTGTAAATATATAAAAAAACAATTGTATGTCATTAATACAAATGGATATTCCTATATTAGTAAAACAAAAATTGTCATGAAAACAAATCTACTTTTTGCTTCGTATTTAATTTTGCTGCTTAGTGTTAATTCTAAAGCGCAAAACATTGTAAATAATAGCGGCTTCGAAATTTATTCAGTGTTACCAAATACTTATAATGAAATTGATCGGGCTTCCGGTTGGTCAAATTGTAATGGTAATTACGTTACACAAGGGAATTGGGGTTCTCCCGATTATTTAAGTCTTTTAGGTTCGGGTGTGGCGCTTTTACCTTGTGGATATTTAGGTTGTGTAAATCCGCATACCGGTAATGGAATTGCAGGAATGATTACGTACAATGGATTCGGTGTTAATTTTAGAGAATACATCAGAACGTTTTTAACAACTCCAATGGTAGTAGGAAAAACGTATTCTGTTTCACTTTATTTATCTATTGGTAC
>JAHEYG010000129.1 GCA_023251725.1 Sphingobacteriaceae bacterium
TATTTTACGCCTCAGCCTGCTGTAAATGCAGGTCCCGATTTATTTAGTTGTAAAAATAATAGCGCGGTTTTACTAAACGGTATTATTTCGGGAGCAACAACTACAGGAACCTGGAGTGGTGGGGCAGGAACTTATAATCCAACTAACGCTGCATTAAACGGAACTTACATTCCAACACCGGCCGAAATAACTACAGGATTTGTAATTCTTAATTTAACTTCTACCAACAATGGAAATTGCTTAGCAAAAAACGATCAGGTAAAAATTGATTTTAAAGATAAACCTATTGCTAATTTTTCTTCTAATGTGGTGTGTAAAAAACAAGCTACATTATTTATTGATTTCTCGCAGCCACCTGTAGCTTCCGGCGCCACCCTTGCCGGTTGGAACTGGAGTTTTGGTGATGGAACTTTTTCTACTTCTATTAATCCTGTTCATACTTTTACTGCATCAGGCACATTTACTACGCAACTTATCATAAAAAATTCTTTTAATTGTTACGATACAATAAAAAAATCGGTAACGGTTAATGCATTACCAAAAGTTTTATTCAGCTATAGCCGTTCTTGTTTTGGCTCGGCTTTACAATTTAATTTTAAAGACAGTTCACAAATAGCTGCCCCTGATACAAACAAAATATTTTATTGGGATTATGGCGGCTTAGGAACTTCGAGTTTACAAAATCCTGTGCAGGTATTTCCGTTTCCGGGATTGTATAACATCACTCATATTGTTACTTCCAACAAAGGTTGTAAGGATACTCTGGTAATTCCTATAAATGTTACACCGCGACCAAGAGCAGGATTTTATTTTTCAAATAATAATGGATTTAATTTAGGAAGCGCCGTGGCGTTTACTGATACTTCTAAAAATTCGGTGAGCTGGTTCTGGAATTTTGGAGATGGCAATAATAGTATTGTACAAAACCCATTCAACACTTATTTTGCTAATGGAGTTTATACAATCATTCAGATTGTAAAAGATCAATACGGCTGTGCCGACACTGCAAAATCGTATTTAAAAATTTTAAATGTGTCGAACGAAATTGCACAATTAATTCCTAATGCTATTTCACCTAACGGGGATGGAAAAAATGATATTTGGCGATTAGATTTTATTAATGTGTATTTCCCGAACGCCGAAATAGAAATTTATAATCGCTGGGGTGAAAGATTATTTTATTCGAATGGATATAGTAATGCATGGGATGGAACTTACAAAGGCGATCCTTTACCTGTAGCTACTTATTTTTATGTTATTAATTTAAAAGATCCGAATCCTGATAAGCAAAGCATTTTTAAAGGCACCATATTGTTAATGAAGTAATGAAACCATTTTTTAAAATATTATTTTTTGTTTCAATAATTTGTTGTTGTGTAAAAACAAATGCACAGCAATTACCATTATATACAAATTATTTATTAAATGGCTATGCTTACAATCCGGCTTTAGCAGGTGTAAAACCGTATTTACAGGCTAATATTTCTTACCGTAGCCAGTGGGTGGGATTTGAAGGCGCGCCAACAACAGCAGTTTTATCGCTTTGCGGCCCGGTTAAAAAAATAAAAAATGCAGGTATTGGTGCTTTGTTAATGTCGGATAATTCGGGTTTGCTTAATGCAACTTCGGGTTATTTATCTTTTGCTTATCAGGTAAAGCTTACAAAAAAAATGAAGTTGGGTGTTGGTCTTTCAGCGGGAATTAAACAATTCAGAGTGCAATTATATGATGTAAGAGCTTACGATGCGGGAGATGAATTATTAACCGGAAACATTTTAACTGCCAATGTGTTTGATGCCAATGCCGGAATTTATATGTACAACGATAATTTTTTTATGGGGATATCCAGTTTACAAATGTTTAATAATAAAATAACCTGGAAAAACCCTATCGGAAGCGTAACACCGCATTATTATTTAGTGGCAGGTTATAATATTCATCTGAAGAAAAATAATAACGATTTTGTAATTCAACCGTCTATTTTAATTAAATACAATTCGCCAACTCCGGTTCAACCGGAATATAATTTAAAACTTATTGTGAAGGAAATGTTTTGGGCCGGATTTTCTTATCGCACTAATGATGCAGTGGCCGCTTTGTTTGGGGTTACATTAATCAAAAAATTAAACATCGCTTATTCTTACGACTTTTCTATTTCCACCATTCGTAAATACAATCAGGGAAGCCATGAAATTATGTTGAACTATAATTTTATTAAGAAAAAAAGAACGGATGCAGATGAAGAAGAATTTAAAATTATTGATAACAGCATGCATCAAAGTATTAAGAATAAAAAACCAAAGCCTGTCGAAACTAAAGAAGGCGAAACTAAACCGGAAGTAAAGGATGAAATTAAAAAAGACGAATCAAAAAACATTGAGAAGGAGAGTACTATTGAACCAAAAAAGACTGAAGAAACTAAACCTGATAAAAACTAACATTGTAATACGGAATGAAAAAAAATAAAATAATCGTATTCATTTTATTCTTTGTAATAAAATTTTCTCCTGTATTTTCTCAAATAGATACGGTGTTTTGGTTTGCCGCTCCTTGGGTAACGCCCGATCATACCTGGAGAGATGCAGTAAAAGTTCATATTTCCGGTTCACCCGGAACTATTGTGCGCGTAAGGCAACCCGCTGCTATTGCCCCAAACAAATATGATACTACTTTTACAATTCCTGTTTCCAGCTTTTTTGATTATACATTTTGGAGGGATGCCGCAGCCGGACCAACAAATTTTGGTTACGACTCTTTAGAATCACGACCTGCAAATGTGGTGCACCCTTACGGATTAAAAATTACTTCATCATCAAATATAACAGTAGTGTATGATGTTGTAACACGGGCACCCAATTTTCTGAACCCCGAAACTTTTTCTTTGAAGGGACAAAATGGAATGGGGTTAGAATTTGTTTGTCCGTTTCAAACTATCTGGGTAAACCGAAATTTTGGAGGAGTTACATGTGGAGCAGCTGCACAAGATTTAAATTGTGATGGCATTGTTTCCCAACCAAAATCACAAATTGCTATTATTGCCACATTGCCAAACACTGTAATTTGGATAACTCCAAAATGTAACGTTGTTGGTCATTTAGCTAACATAACTTATAGTGTTGCAATGAATACCGGGGATGTTTACACAGTAGAAAACCTAAGTCAAGCTACAAGTACTGCTACTCCGGGTCAAAATTTATCCGGAACAATTGTAGTTTCAAATAAACCTATTTCGGTAACTGTAGCTGATGATTCGGTTCTTACGCCAGGTGGCGGTTGCTTCGATTTAATTGGCGATCAAATTGTACCAGTGGATGTTGTTGGGAAAGAATACATAGCTAATAAAGGTTTTATGTTTGCAGGATCTGTGGAAAGTATTTTTGTTGTGGCAACCGATAATTTTACGCAACTTACTATCGACGATGGCGTAGTTTCAACTTACACCATTAATAAGGGCGACACAAAACAATATCCTATTACACAGCCTTTAACTCACATTCTTGCCTCTAAAAACGTTTATTTATGGCAAACCACCGGTTATGGGTGTGAGTCGGGCGCCGCTATTTTACCTCCCATTAATTGTGCAGGCTCTCCATCCGTTTCATTTACCAGAAATAACTCTCAGCCGTTTTTATTAAATATTTTAATTCGTGCTGGTAATCAAGGAAATTTTTTAGTAAACGGTACTAACACCCTGGTAACCGCGGCTTCTTTTTCAGTTGTTCCGGGTACTGCCGGAGCTTGGGTAGGCGCACAAGTTGCTTGCAGTGTTGCGCAAATTGCGGTTAACAGCGCTAATCTTATTACTAACAGCACCGATGTTTTTGCTTTGGGAATTATCAATGGAAATGTTGGTACCGGCGGATTGTTTCATTACATGTCCTCATTCCTTCGTAAGGTTATTATCGATGCCGGACCTACTTTTACTTTATGTGCGGGTTCAACAAATACAGTTAGTTTAAATGGATTAGTGAGCGGCGGTGCATTAAGCGGAATCTGGACGAACATTAACGGTACCGGCGCCATTGGTACACCTACTAATTTAATTACTACCTATACACTTTCTGCAAACGATACTACAAAAACATCCATCAGTTTTCTTTTAACTTCAACCGGTAATTGTACTCCGTTTACCGATACCTTTGTAGTTAAAATTAGTAAGAAACCGGTGGCACAAGTTGTTTCTCCTAAAATTATTACGATTTGTAAAAATAATGTTAGCGCCTTTAACTTAAACGGAACAGTTGTAAATGCCATCGGTGGAGTTTGGTCGGGCGGTACAGGTTCGTACGGAAATGCCGGAGCTTTAAGCACTACTTATTTACCCTCGCCAGGTGATATTGCAACCGGAACCATCACCATAATTTTAACGCCAACAGGAAGTGCGTGTCCCGGAAAAAAAGATACTGTAAAAGTTACATTTACAAATCCTCCTGTAGTAACAGCATCAGCTCCTTCGTTTATCTGTTCTAACAGTCCGTCCATTGCTCTCACAGCTACAGTAACAGGCGGTGCAACCACCGGCATCTGGATAACATCAGGTACAGGAGGTTTTAGTCCGAACGATACTTTATTAAATACAAGTTATTTATTAAGCCCATCCGATTATACCTTAAGCTCAATTACTTTTACGTTCAATTCGACTCATAACGGTCTGTGTGCCGCGGTTTCAAATACTATTTCAGTTTCCATTACCCCGCTCGCTACTGCCAACGCCGGACCAAACGATACCATCTGCGCCAACGCCGGAGTTATTATCGTTAGCGGCACCACGCTTTCGGGGGCAGGAACATGGACCACTTTGGGCTCCGGTTCTTTCGCCAATGCTAAGAATTTAAACACCGCTTATACCA
>JAHEYG010000004.1 GCA_023251725.1 Sphingobacteriaceae bacterium
ATTCTTTAATTAGATCTTCATCTTCAATACTTCCCCAACCGTAAGTAATGACAACTTGATCGCCATGTTCGGCAAATTTCATTGCTATTTCTTTTCCAATTCCTTTGCTTCCGCCGGTAACTAATACTACTCGCTTATTTGTATCTGACATAATTTTGCTCTATTATTTTTAATATTTCTTCCTGATTAAAAGTTAATTCGTGCATCATGGTTTCTAAAGTAAAAGTTTCTTCAAACTTTTGGCGACGATGCATACTGTGATATCTTTTTAAAACCGATAAGGCTTGTCGGGGTTTTTCGGCCATTGCATCGGCAAGTGCATTTGCTTTTTCTAATACTTCGGCTTTTGGTAAAATATAATTGAAATTAGTTTTGCCAATTAAATTTTTTCCCTGATAAAAATTGCCGGTGTATTGCATTTCCTGCGAAATAGCAGGCGTCATGTAATGCTCCATTAATTTTGTAATTCCCATTCCGGGTGTAAATCCCATATTCATAAATGAGCAACCGTATCTGCTTTCCTCACCTAAAATAGCTATGTCGGCACACAATCCTAAAGCAAAACCTCCGCCAATAGCGTGACCTTCCATTGCCGCAATTACAGGAACCGGAATATCCAAAATCATTTTACTAAGAACAATATCAACGGGTTTTAATTCTTTTTTTGTTAAACGCACTAAAGTATTTAAATCTGCCCCCGAGCAAAAAATATCGCTGGTGCCGCTCATCACCAAAACTTTTATTTCTTCATTTAATTTTACTTCGTTTAAACAATGCATTAAAGCGTCAACAAATTCGGGCGTTAATCCGTTTTTATTTTCCTTGTCAATCATCTGCATTGTAACAACGCCCGACTTTTGGTAAGAAAGAGTCACTAATTTATTGTGCTTCGAATCGCCCATTTTATTGCTTTTACCCTCTTATTTTAATGAAATGTTTATAAGTTTTAATACTGTCGTAAAAGTAGTAAAAAATATTTGCAGAGCTAAAATACACTGATATTCAACTGTATATCAAATATGCTTTTATTGGAGGATAAAGTTTTATTTTATTGTATCGTTCAGGTTTGCAGAGAGTTAAAAAATTGAATTTAGATAAACCGCTTAGCATTTTTTTTCTCAGAACTTGTTAAGATAATATGAGTTTGATTATTTTGCCCTTGATAGGAAACAATTCAAATTTTATTAAATTTGTCGCTTCAAACATTAACCTATTAATTAACAATTATTTCAAAAATGGAAAGAACAGAAATTTTAAAAGTTATTGAAAAACATTTAGTTAAATCGGTAGCAGGTATTACAGAAACAATAGATCCTGATAAAAAGTTTACTGATTACGGTGCAAACAGTTTAGATATTGTTGAAATAGTTTCTGGCGCTATGCGCGAACTTAAAGTTAAAATCCCCCGTACCGAATTAAACGACATCCAAAATATCAAGGGATTGATAGATAAATTCGAGACCTATTCGAAAAATTAATGGCTAATGCTTTTTTAGATTTTTCCGGCAAAGTTGTTCTAATCACAGGCGGAACGCGCGGGATTGGTTTAGAAACCGGATTATCATTCGGCAAACGTGGCGCGCTTTGCATTTTAACTTACCGTTGGGGCGATCACGATGATTCAGGAATTTACGCTGCATTTGAAAAAGTAAAAGCGCCAAAACCAATTTTGGTTCAGGCCGATGTGGCGCATAACGAAGACACCGTTGCGTTACTTGAAGAAGTAAAAAAACTTGGCGTAAAACAAATCGATATTTTTATCAGTAACGTTTCTTCGTCGATGGTAATTAATTGTTTTGAAGATTATACTTTAAAAGGATTAAAACAAAGCATCTCCTACTCTACCTGGCCAATGGTTGGCTACACCAAAGAAATTTTTAAAGCGTTTAATAAATATCCCAAATATATTATTGGTGTTTCTTCAACCGGTCCGGATTCTTATTCTATCGGTTACGATTATGTTGCTGCATCAAAAACGGTAATGGAAGTTTTTGTTAGATATTTAAATTACCATTTACGCGAGCACGATGTTTGCATTAATGCACTTCGTTCGCGCGCCATCAAAACAAAATCCTTAGAAGATACTTTCGGAAAAGATTTAGCAGAGTTCACAAAAAAATATGTTCCCGATAATTATTGGATAGATGTGCAAGAAGTGGCCGAACCAATTGTTGCATTATGTTCGGGTTATTGCGATACAATTACGGGACAAACCATAACAGTTGATAAAGGAACCAGTTTCTTCGATAACTTAATGGAAATCTATACCCGCTTTCAAAAAAATAAGGCTTCGGCAGGCTCAACCTCCGAGGTAAATAAAAAATAAATTTAAAAAAAAATTATATGTCAACTGTTGATGAAACTTTGGTTAAGCACGTGCACGACCATTACGCCGAGTATACTTATGATATGTTTATGATGAACATGTCGCCCGATTTAGAAGAGATGCAATTATTTGCAGAATGGGCCGATACTTTAAAAGAAAAAAAGATTTATTCGTTTGAAGCGGTTCGTCCGAGTGCCCAAAAAACAGAAATTGATTTGGCCCGCGATAATGGTGAACCCATGCATATTATTAATTTATCGAGCTATAATTATTTAGGATTTTCTTATCACCCGGATGTAATTAAAGCTGCTCAGGACGCGGTTGGTAAATACGGATTGGGCGCATCAAGTTCGCCTGTTATTAGCGGCACTTATAAAATTCACAAAGAATTAGAAACTGCTTTAGAAAAGTTTTTTGATTTACCCGATCGCGGTGTGTCGTTGTTTACTTCGGGATACAGCGTTAATTTAGGAGCTATTTCTGCTTTTATTAAACCCGGAAATCATGTGGTGATGGATATGGCTTCTCACATGTCGATTGTTGAAGGGGCGCGTTTATCGGGAGGTGAAGTGCATTATTTTAAGCACAACGATATGGCCAGCTTAGAAGAAGTTCTTAAAAAAACTTGTGATGGTTTTGCAAGAGTGTTGGTTTGTGTGGAAGGAATTTACAGCGGCGACGGTGATATCGGAAATTTAAAAGATGTTGTAAGGTTAGCTAAACAATATGGTGCGTTTACATTGGTAGATGAAGCCCACTCGGCAATGGTGGCCGGCGAAAACGGAAGAGGCGTTTGCGAAGAACAAGGCGTTTTAGAAGATGTAGATTTGTATGTTATGACTTTTAGCAAAGCATTTGGCGGCGTTGGCGGTGCAGTGTATGCGAAAAAAGAAATTTGTAAATATATTAACTGGTACGCAAGATGTAGAATGTTTTCGTGCGCACTAGATCCTGCGGTTACCGGCGGAATGGTTAAAGTAATTGAATTAGCCATGACTGAGATTGGCAAAGAAAGAAGAAAACGATTAAAAACAAATGCTGCTTTTTTTAGAAGTTTATTAAAAGGAAAAGTAAATTTAGGAATAAGCGAATCGTGGGTGGTAATTGTAAATTTTGGAAGCGAAAGCAAAACTTTAGAGCTCAATGATTATTTGCAGAGAACCGGATTAGATACAAGTATCATTCAGTTTCCGGCCGTTCCAAAAAACGATGCGCGCATCAGAATGTTCATCACTTCTGAACATACCGAAGCACAATTAAAAAAAGCAGCTGAAATTATTTTAGGTGCTGCCAAAAAATTTGATTTTTTAAAAAAATAATTTATCAATGAAAAAAACAGCATTAATAACAGGCGGTTCCTCCGGATTAGGTTACGCCTTAGCAGAAATATTAGGAAAAGAAGGTTACCAATTAATTATTATGGCGCGTAATCAGGAAAAAATTACAAAAGCGGTTGCAAGTTTAACAGCCATGAATATTACTGCAAAAGGCATGGCCTGCGATATTACCGATGAAGCGGGATTGAAAAAAAGTTTCGAGCAAATTAAAAGCGAATACGGACAACTGGATTATTTAATTTTAAATGCAGGTGTTGTTACTACAAAATTATTAGCCGATTACACCAGCGCTTCCGAAATGAAAAAAGATTTAGAAATTGATTTGTGGGGAACCATTCTTTCTACTTATATATTCTCACCATTATTAAAAAGCGGCTCCAAATTATTAATGATCTCTTCAGGTTTCGGCATTATGGGCGCTGCAGGTTACTCCATGTATTGCGCTGCTAAAGCAGGAATAATTAATTTCGGGGAAAGTATTCGCCGCGAAATGCTCAACAAAAATATTAACGTGTATGTTGCTTGTCCGGGAGATATGGACACTCCGCAATTTCACGAAGAAGTAAAAAATGCACCGGCCTGGATGAAAAAAGAAACGCCGCGTAAATTAATGAAGACTGCCGAAGTAGCGCAAAAAATTTTAAAACAAGCTCAGGGTTCTAAAAAATATTTTATTGTTCCCAGCGGCGATGTAAATTCATTGGTAATTTTAAGCAAATTGTTGCCAAGAAAATTTAGGGATAAATTATTGGATGGGATGTTTCCTCGTCCGTAGAAAAAATAATTACGGAATTATTCGCTCCACTACTTCTTCATTCTTTAAATGATCTCGACCAGTTACCTCAATGTATTTTATTTTGGGTGTCCAGAACGCCCCGCCTTCTATCTGAATAAAAACTTTACGAAGGGTCAATAATTTATTATTAATGTTACAAAATGCGTAATATTTATTATCGTGTGGCGATTTTATTAAATACAGTAGTTTTTTCTTGTAGGAAACAAAATTAAATACATATGTTTTTTTTTCGGCATCCAGTAGTTTCACTTCAATCCCATAAGCATATTTTCGCTGAATATAATTTAGAGGTTCGGTGTATCCGCCATTCACATAATTTATCCAATAAGTTTTAATTGGGTCTTTAGTGTTGAGCTCATCCTTATCGCTCACATTTAATTCATAAACCAAAGTATTTATGTTTATGGTGCGCTGAACGTAAAACAAAAGATTTTTTATTCCTTGAGGGGTTGGAAATTCTTTTTTCTCCTTATCACGTTTATCATTATGAAATCCTGTGAAAAGAATTACAATTCCGGCTAATATTACTAGAACCCTTGCTTTCAAATTCGATCTTATAAAAATTATTAGAACTTTAAGGAGATAAATATAACAAATATAAATTTAAACCTTTAAATGGTCTATATTGACGGAGTTTTGCGGTTTTCACTCTTAACTCTTGCCAGTAAAAATGAGTTAAAGCATTCAAATGCTTATTTTTACAATAATTAAAGTAAAAACACTTGTTGTTCGTCTACTTTTTTAATGGAGTCGACTTTAATTATAGAAATGGCCGAAAAAGAAAAAGAAAATATCACTTCTGCCATTACAGAATACGGGCAACGTTTGTTTGGTTTTATAAGAAGTAAAGTAAAAACAACAGAAGACGCTGAAGATCTTTTGCAGGATGTTTGGTATCAATTAAGTAATTTATCGGCCATTGATGAATTAGAAAGTGTAAGTGGTTGGTTGTACAAAGTAGCTAAAAATAAAGTGACGGATTATTACCGTAAGAAAAAAATGGTTTCCTTGGAGGATTTTAGCTATGAAAATGAAGAAGGAGAAATTAATTTTAAGGAGATTTTATTGTTAGATGAATCCGACACTGAAACAAAATTATTTAAAGAATTATTTTGGGAAGAATTAATGAGTGCCTTAGATGAATTACCCGAAAAACAAAGAGAAGTTTTTGTATTAAACGAGTTAGAAGAATTTACTTTGCAGGAAATTGCCAATAAAACCGGCGAAAATTTAAAAACAATTATCAGCCGAAAAAGTTATGCTGTAAAATATTTACGTTCGCAATTAGCGTATTTATACAACGAAATTAATAATTATCCCGAAGGGAAGCCTTCGGCTAAATCATAAAATTATGTACAGTTCAAACAAACCCCGCATGATAAAAAAAGGTATCGCTATTTTCTTTTTGGTATTGGCTGCACTTTTTGGTGTGGGCGCAATAGTAATGTATTTATGGAATGCCATCCTCCCCGACTTAATTCATGTATCACAAATACAATATTGGCAGGCCTTAGGTTTGCTGGCGCTTTGTAAAATTTTATTCGGTGGATTTAAATTTGGAGGTGGCGGTCGGCATTGGGGAAATCGACAATGGGGACAAAAATTCTCAAACATGAGCGAAGAAGAAAAAGAAGCTTTAAAAGCTAAATGGAAAGAACGTTGCGCGCCTAAAAACAATTAAAAAAAATCCGGCCAAAAAAAATCAGCCGGATTTTTTTATTTTCAAAAATTTAAAGTAAAGTAAAAGTTCATTCGTCTACATTAATATAAAGCGGAATTTTAAAAATGATTAAACCGGTTAATTAATTTCTAAAAGCATTCGCTAAACGTAAAACTATCCCGAGGGGAAACTTTCGGCTAAAACTAAAAAAAATGAAACAATCAATCTTTAAACCAATTGTATTTGGTATATTATTTGGGGCAGGAATATTTTTTATGCCTTTCATGATTTTAAAATGTGTTTTTTTCTTTATGTTCATCGGATTTATTTTCAGAATGTTTGCCTGGCGCCGATGGCGCGGCGGCGGAATGAATTATCAGTCGATGTATACCGATAAAATTCGCAACATGAGCGAAGAAGAATATTCAGAATTCAAAAACAAATCACAAAGCGGCTGTGGTCACGGTCATTATTATAATCATTGTTATACTTACGGTGATTGCAATTCTAAAAATGACTGTAGTAGCAAAAAAGAATCTGAAACAGATTCAGAAAAAAAATAATTATTCACTAAAAAATAAATTAAAATGAAAAAAGGTTCAAGATTTTTAATCGGGTTCGCAGCAGCAGCCCTCGCCTTCGGAAGCCTCATGGCTTTTGTTGGCCCTCAACACTTCGCAAAATATGGTAACCGTCATTGCGGCTATCATCAACACCATTGCCTAAATCAATGTAGCGAGGCAGATTTAGAAAAATAAAAAATTCTAAATTGGTTTAATATAGTTTTCTTCTCACAAATTGTATAAATCCCGGCTTAAATTATATGTCGGGATTTGTGTTTTCGCTCTGAAAACCTGTTCATAATTTCTGAAACTACTGGGTGAATCTACCTGACAAATGAGTGGAAAAATTTGGTTTTGTGCTGATATTTTTTATATTTATCAAGTTCAAAAATCAATTATGAAAAAACTTTTATCCCCGATATTATCAGTAATTATTTTGCTGCTAATTTCAATCCTAGGTTTCTCACAAAGAATTACTGTAGGTTCTAATCATTCAGATTCAATGTCAGGCTTCAACTATTTAGGAGCCATGAATCATACTAAGGAAATGAAAACCGACATAGAAAAATTTAATTTTTTAAATCACGCTAAACGTACTTTCAAAATTCAAAAATATGATTTATATCCTCAAGCCAGTGGAGGAAATGCCGCAAATACCAATGCAAAACCCGGCGACGGAAATTCAATTTTACAAGGTCCTCAGCCTGCTGGATGTTCCAATATTGATTTTGAATCTCAAAACACAACAGGATGGACGGTTACAGGAGATAACACAATTGTAACGGGTGGTGTTGATCCGTATGGTGGATTTCCAAGAGTATTTCCTGGTGGAACCGCTTCTTTAAAATTAAATGATGATAATATTTCAGGAACAAAAACCACCTATAGCGCACAAGCCACGCGAGTGATTCCCGTGACCGCTGTTAATTCACAATTTCAACTTCACTTTGCTTTCGATATTTTAAATTTTCCTCACCCTTCAAGTGCCGCTGCAATTTTTTATGTTTCCTTTTTTAATGCCGCAAATACATTATTGACTTGCCCGAGTTATTCTTGTTATTATGCAAATCCTCCGGGACAATTTTTCGGAATGCCTCTTGGAGTTCCTCAAACTTCTTCCGTAACCGGACAAAATATCGGATTCCAGGTTTATCCTGTAACGTATGTTCCATGGCAAACAGTATCAATGGATTTAACGCCATACATTGGCCAAAACATTACCGTTAAAATTGGTTGTAATTGGTGTTTGTATAATTACGATTGGGGGTATTGTTATATCGACGCCGATTGTTTTTCTACTATGCCTACCAATACAACTTGCCCAGGCCCGCTCTGTGGACCGGCAGGAATGTTAAGTTATACGTGGACGCCACCGGTCGGGCCGGTGGTTACTACCAGTTGTATTACTGCCTTAACCCCCGGAACCTATACTTGTGCCTATACTCCATTTACTACTTGTGGAGCTGCTGTACTTACTGCTACTTATTTGGTAACTCCGCCACCAACTGCAGGATTTACTACAGCAAATACGTGCGCATCTTATACTTTTAATAATACAGGTACTGGTGCGCCTGCTATACAAACATATTCCTTTGCAGGAGCTGGAGCACCGGCTACATTTACTTCGAATGTTGCAGCTAATCCTGTGAACTTTCCAACAGCCGGAACTTTTACGGTATACCAAACTATTACATTGGGAGCGTGCGTCGCAACGGCATCTATGGTCGTCAATCCGCCGGTTGCTCCTAACCCCGCCTTTAATGCTGTGCCGAGTTGGACACAATGTTTTACAGGAAATGCATTTACATTTAATGCTGTTATTGCCGGTGGCGTACAAACTTATTCTTTTAGTCCTCTTGCAGGAGCACCTGCACCTGGGGCGACTGCTAATTATGGTCCGGTCAGTTTTACCGCACCTGGCACTTATACAGTAACGCATACTATTAATACAGGAGGTTGTACAAATATTACTACTTCTTTAGTTGTTGTTAATCCACAACCAACTGTTGCCGTAAATAATAATGGACCAATTTGTACCGGATCAAATTTACTTCTTACAGGATTAGGTGGAGGAACTTATTCGTGGGCCGGACCTTTAGGATTTACTTCTGCATTACAAAATCCAACTATTACCGCAGCTACACCTGCAAACGCCGGGGTATATACGGTGACCGTTACCTTGCTCGGTTGTAAAACCACCGGAACAACAAATGTTTCTATAACTACTCCAACAGCTTCAGCAAGTAACACAGGGCCTTATTGCGCTGGTACAACCATTCAATTAAATACTCCGGCAGGTACAACTTATACCTGGACCGGACCTGCAGCTTTTGCTTCTAATTTGCAAAATCCGACCCGACCGGCTTCTACTATAGCAATGGTCGGTACATACACTGTTTTTGTTACTACCGGTGCATGTACTTCATCAGCTACAACAAATGTAGTAGTTAACGCCCTCCCAACACCGACAGCTACAAGTAACAGTCCGGTTTGCGCAGGAACACCAATTAATTTTACAGGAACAGGTGCAACTACTTATACATGGACGGGGCCCGGTGCATATAATTCTCCTACACAAAATCCAATTATTGCCGCGGCTACAGCAGCCAATGCCGGAACTTACACCCTCACTGTTACAAATGCAGCTGGATGTACAAATTTCACAACTACGAATGTTGTTGTAAATCCATTACCTGTTCCTATTGCAAATAATAACGGACCATTATGTGTTGGAAATAATTTGAATCTTACAGCAGGCGGCGGCGGAACATACGCCTGGACCGGTCCGGCTGCGTTTGCTTCAGCATTGCAAAATCCGGTTATTCCTGCAGCCGTACTTGCTAATGGAGGAGTGTACACTTTATTGGTGACATTAAATACCTGTACAGCTTCTATTACTACTAATGTTACAATTTCAACAGCCACTACTTCTGCAAGTAATCCCGGTCCGTTTTGTGCGGGTACAACTTTGCAACTTAATACTTCACCCGCTACCACTTATACATGGACTGGTCCGGGAGGATTTAATTCTAATATTCAAAATGCAACGCAGCCAAATTGTACCACACTTATGTCGGGCACATACACTGTTATGATTTCCATTGGAACTTGTACTGCTTTCGCTACTACTAATGTTGTGGTTAATGCACTTCCAGTTCCAATTGCGAATAGTAACAGCCCTGTTTGTGTAAATACACCTATTAATTTTACGGGTTCCGGCGGAACAACTTATTCATGGGCGGGTCCCGGTTTTATTTCGGCTTTACAAAATCCCGGAATTGCTTCTGCAGTTGCTGCTAACTCCGGAACTTATACTTTAACTGTAACGGATGTAAATAATTGTACAAATACTATCACAACCAATGTGGTTGTAAATCCATTGCCGGTTATTGTTGTAAATAATCCAACAGTATGTTTAAATCAAACAATAAATATCACCGCGAATGGTGGAACAGGTTATGCCTGGACTGGCCCGGGTGGATTTGCTTCGGGAGTTCAGAATCCGGTTTTACCAAATGCTACCTTAGGAATGAGTGGTGTTTATAATGTAATTGTAACCAGCGCCGCCGGATGTACAAGTTCTGCTGTTTCAAATGTAAATGTGTTCCCATTACCAAATCCTTCTATCACCAGCAACACACCTTGCGTAGGAAATACTTTGAATCTTACAGGTGGTGGTGGTGCCGTGTTTGCATGGACCGGCCCAAATAATTTTAACAGCAATGCACAAAATCCAAATATAAATTTAGTAACTTTGCCTGCTGCCGGTGTTTACACACTGTTAGTTACTTCCGGAAGCTGTACTGCAAATATTACCAGTGTTATTTCAATTAATCCTTTGCCTACTCCATTAATTGTGAGCAACAGTCCGGTGTGTATTGGAATGCCAATTAATTTTACCGGAAGCGGTGGAACTTCTTATTCATGGAACGGCCCAGCAGGTTTTTCTGATCCTACACAAAATCCAAACATTGCTAATTCTATTTTAGCAAATGCCGGTTTCTATACATTAACAGTTACCGACGCTAATGGTTGTATAAATTCTATTTCCGCAGGCGTGCAAGTTAATCCGCAACCCATTGTTACTGCAAGCGGCACTACTGTTTGTCAAAATGCAAATGCAAATTTAAGTGCGAATGGCGGCGTTACTTATAGCTGGAACGGTCCGGCTGGATTTACATCCGGTTTACAAAATCCTACAATTGTTGGCGCTACAATGGTTAATGCAGGGCAATACACTGTTTTAGTTACCGATGCTAATACTTGTACTAATACGGCTATTACAAGTATTGGAATTAATCCGGCACCAACTCCCAGCATAATTACAAATAGCCCTATTTGTATAAACGACATTATGAATTTAGCAGCAAGTGGCGGAGTTACTTATGTTTGGAGCGGACCGGGTGGATTTACTTCTACTTCTCCTAATCCAACTATTTCAGCAACTTCTGTTAACGTTGGCGGAAACTATATTGTTACTGCCACCGATGCTAACGGTTGTGTTGCAAGTACAAATTTAAATACGGTAGTTAATCCAAATCCTCCGTTAAATATTGTTTCGAGTCCTAATAGAGGTTGCGCACCATTATGTGTTACTTTTACCTGTGTAAGTTCTGCTTCAATTGCAACTTGTAATTGGACATTAGGTGACGGAAACAATCCTTCGGGACCATTAGATGCGACAACCTGTTATAACACAACAGGTATTTATAGTATTACAGCCTCTGTAACCGACATAACAGGTTGTAAAAATTCTACAACGTATACAGCCGAAATTTATCCTAAACCAATTGCTGATTTTAATTACCACCCTTATCATCCAATAGTAAATGATGGTATTACTTTTACCGATGCTTCTTTTAACGCCACTATCGCAGGATGGAATTGGTATTTTATGAGTACCGCTCAGTATCAATCGGTTTATCAAAATCCCAATTTTATTTATACTGAAGCGGGTGTGTATCCTATTACACTTATCGTAAAAAGCGATCACGGCTGTTTGGATACTGTTATAAAAACAATTATTGTTGGTGAAGATTTTGGAATTTATGTTCCTAATACATTTACTCCAAATGGCGATGGTTTAAACGATGTGTTTCAACCGAAAGGTTATGGTATTGTAAAATATGCCTTGCGGATTTTTGACCGATGGGGCGAACAATTATATTATACCGAAGATTTTTTCCAGGCATGGGACGGTGTTTACCATGGCGTATTATCGCAGGAAGATATTTATATTTGGAAAATTAACGTTGTGGATGTGTTTAGTAAAGCACACGAATACACCGGCCACGTAACTCTAATAAAATAAAATTATCCCCCTTAATGGGTGAGAATACAAGAGTCGGTATATTTTACCGGCTCTTTTTTTATCCCTGAATTAGAGCGGAAATCAAACCCCTTTACCGTTTAACCAAAAGCCACCCGTAAATTTCACTATGTGTCAAAATTGACCTATTTTTATGTCCTAAAGTAATAATCTCATAAACTATGAAAATCGTAATGAAAGTATTAGCAATTATTTTAATTAGTATTTTTTCTTTTGGAACGCAAGCGCAAACAATGGATGAAATAATTAAAAAACACATTGATGCCATTGGCGGAAAAGACAATTGGGCAAAATTAAAATCCATGAAAATGGTATGTACTATGAAAGCAAATGGTGCCGACATAAAAATTACTATTACTCACATAGATAAAAAAGCCATGCGCCAGGATATTGCTGTAATGGGAATGAATGGGTATAGTATTATTACCGAAAAAGAAGGTTGGAGTTATATGCCTTTTCAGGGACAAACAAAACCTGAACCCATGACGGCCGATGATGTAAAAAATTCGCAGGAAGGATTATTTATTCAGGATGATTTTATTACTTACAAAGACCAGGGGAAAAAATTAGAATACATTGGTAAAGATGATGTGGATGGAACAGAATGTTTTAAAATTAAAATGACCGATAAAAACGGACAGGAAACTTCTTACTTTATTGACCCGAGCAATTATTATACTATTAAACAAACTACCAAATATAAAGCCGACGGAAAAGAGCAGGAAGGCTCGAGCATGTATAGCAATTACAAAAAATTACCGGAAGGAATTGTTTATCCAATGACTATTTCGGGGGGATTTGGAACCACCGATGTAGCCACACTTGAAATTAATCCTAAAATTGATGAGAGTGTTTTTAAACCTACTGTTCCACCGGCAACACAATCGGTAACACCAACAAAATAATTTTTTTGTTTTATTTTTATTTCACCACGTAATTATTTTTTATGCAAAAAATTGTCGTATCAGCTTTTGTAATTTGTTCATTTAATATTAATTCGCAAACTGCTGTTAGCTCGGGTATGTTTGGGATGATGGAAGCACGTTGTTTAGGTCCGGGCACCATGAGTGGGCGTATTACTTCTATTGAAGGAGTAAATAAAGATGAAGGCAAAACTATTTTTATCGGCACAGCAGGTGGTGGCGTTTGGAAATCAACTAACGCGGGTGCTTCTTACACAAGTAAATTTGATAAATATTGTCAGAGTATTGGTGCACTCGCCATTAATCAGAAAGAACCGGATGTTGTTTACGTTGCCACCGGCGAAAGCAATATGCGTAACTCTGTTTCTATCGGAAACGGAATGTATAAAACTACCGATAGCGGCGACAACTGGAAAAAAATTGGATTAGACAGTGTTGAACATATTTCTAAAATTGTTATTCACCCAGATAAACCCGAAATTATTTATGTAGCGGCGCCGGGGGCTTTGTGGAGCAACAGTAAACATCGCGGGCTTTATAAATCATCTAACGGTGGAGAAACGTGGGACAAAATATTTTACATTGATGATCAAACCGGTTGTGCCGATTTATTAATGGATCCCAGCAATCCTGATATTTTATTTATTTCGATGTGGCAATTCCGCAGGCAGCCTTTTAGTTTTAATTCGGGAGGAAAAACCAGCGGACTTTATAAAAGTGTGGATGCAGGAAAAACCTGGAAAGAAATTAAAAACGGATTGCCTGCAAAACCATTCGGAAGAATTGCAATGACTTTAGCGCCGAGCGATCCCAAACAAATGTTAGCCATTGTTGAAAGCACCAATACAGGATTATATATTTCGTCGGACGCAGGAGAAACCTGGAAAAATCAAAGCGCTACTTTAAATGTTTGTGCGCGTCCGTTTTATTTTAGTACAATTGTTATTGATCCGAAAGATCCTAAGAGAGTTTATCGTCCGGCTTTTAATTTTGCATATAGCAGCGATGGCGGTTATTCTTTTACCGAGGCGAGTTACGATGGCGGATGGGTGCATAGCGATATGCATGCGCTCTGGATAAATCCTGTTCATACAAATATAATGTACGTGGGAACCGATGGCGGAATTTATGTGAGTATTGATAGAGGAATTACCTGGCAATTTAATCACGGTTTACCCGTGGGACAATTTTATCATGTAGCTTACGATTTAAAAGATCCTTACAATGTTTATGGAGGTTTGCAGGATAACGGAAGTTGGACAGCACCGAGCGCAGCCCCGGGCGGAATTGGAAACGGAAGCTGGAACAGAGTTGGTGGTGGCGATGGATTTTGGACAGTGCCTGATGTGGATGGAAAAACAGTTTATGCTGAATATCAGGGTGGAAATATGGATAGAACAACATTAGCAACAATGAAATCGGAATATATTCAGCCGCAAAAAACGGCGAAGGAAGAAAAATTAAGATGGAATTGGAATACACCGATTGTTACGGGCGCGAAAAATCCGAAAAATTTATATGTGGGTTCGCAATATTTATATAAGTCGAACGACCAAGGGAGAACGTGGAAAAGAATATCGGCTGACTTAAGTACCAATGATAAGAAAAAACAAAATCAGGAAGAGAGCGGTGGATTGAGTGCTGATAATACTTCGGCCGAAAATCATTGTACTATTTTTACTTTGGCCGAATCCCCTTTTGATGAAAATATTATTTGGGCAGGAACGGATGACGGAAATTTACAAGTAACAACTAACGGTGGAGAAACATGGACAAACGTATCGACTAACGTTGCTAAATGTGGCGTTGCCAATCAGGCTTGGGTGAGCAGTATTGAACCTTCTCATTTTGATAAGAATACAGTGTATGCTACTTTCGAAAATCACATGTATGGCGATTTTAAAACTTATTTAGGAAAAAGTACCGACTTGGGAAAAACCTGGAAACGTATTAACAGTACAGAGTTTTGCAGCTTTGCTCATAAAATAAAAGAAGACCTTGAAAATAAAAATTTATTGTTTTTAGGAACAGAAATGGGATTGTTTGCAACGGTGGATGGCGGCGACAACTGGTTTCGCATGAAAAATAAAATTCCGGAATATGCTTTAGTGCGCGATATTCAGATTCATCCGAAGACACCCGATTTAATTATTGCAACACATGGAAGAGGAATTTTTATTTTGGATGACATTCGCCCGATGCGCAGTTTAACCAAAGAGGTTTGGGAACAGGATGTATATTTATTTCAAACGCCGGATATTACATTGGGTAACGGAAGATTTGGCTGGGGCGGAACAGATGTTTCGGGGGGATGGGGCGAAGGAAATCCTTCTTCAATTCCATCCATTAATTATTATTTAAAATCGCGCATTAGCACCGGGAAGATTACTGTAGATATTTATGATGATAAAGATAAATTACTGCAATCGATACCCGGAAGTGTACGTAAAGGAATTAATATGGTAGATTGGAATTTGCGTGGTACACCGCCGGTGGTTGCCGAGGGAAGTACCAAATTTGATGGCGCCGGATTTACCGCCCCAATGATTTTGCCGGGAACATACACCATTAAATTAAAAATAAATGAGAAAGAATATAAAAGCACGGTAAAATGTTTACACGATACGGCTAATAAAGATTTGAGTGTTGAGGATAGAAAACAAGTTTACGAAAAAGCCATGCAGCTGCAAACACTTTATAGAAATGTAAATAATACAATTGACAGTATTAGTTTTTACCAGAAAAGTTTAAAAGCGGATACGATTGCTTTCGCGAAAAATAAAAACGCACAAATTTTTTACAACGATTTGCAAAAAGTAAAAAGCGATTTTATGGCCGTAACAAAAACAAGTATTTTTGCCGATGAAGAACGTTTACGCGAAAAAATTTCGAAGCTGTACGGAAGTTTTTGCGGCATGGAAGCCAAACCAAACTCCACCCAATTAGAAGCCATTGGTGTTTTAGAAGGCGATTTCAAAACACAAAAAGAATCGTTCGAAAAAACAATCGTAAAAAATCTTCCAAAGAATCCGGAGTTGAAGAACCCGAAGGTGTTTAAGTAGGTATCTCTCATTATTATTTTTATTGTTAGAACTATACTATTTCTTTTTTAATTAGTAATGTTTAAATTTAAACAGGCTAATAATTAATTGGAAACCAAAAATAAAATAGAAAACAAAAATCCAGCGATTGGCAGCGAAACGCTTAAGGCTGATGAATTCAATGCCTTATCCTTTGAATTGCGTAACAGCCATCCTAAACAAGCCATGCAAAATGCAGAGGAGGCACTTACCCTCTCTAAAAAAATAAATTATAGAAAAGGAGAAGCCGACGCCTTTTCCAATATTGGTTTTTTATTTATACACGAAGCTAAGAACGAAGATGCCTTAACATTTTTAATTGATGCCCTATCTATTTACGAAAAACTTAATGATGAAAATGGTATTGGTAATGCGCAATATAATTTAGGTGTATTAAATGTAAGAATCGGCAATTTTGACCAAGCAATAAATTTTTTACATAAAAGTTTGGCCATTAGAGAAAAACAAAATGATAAATCAGGTTTGGCTGCCTGCTATTTTCAGCTCACTTATTTGAACCGACATTTTAACGATGATGAAAGTGCTTTTGAGAATGCAAACAGAGCAGTAGCGCTTCGAAAAGAAATAAATGACACAGCGGGTTTGGCTGCAGCGTTAATGGTATTGGGAGATGTGTATTTTAAAAGAAACGATCTTGCCAGTGCTAAAGAATTGTTCGCGCAAAGTTTAGAGCTGCGAAAAATAAGTAAAGAACGCATTGGCTATTTTGTTTCTCTGGTAAGATGGGCCGATCTTCATATCGCTTTAAAGGAATTTGATAAAGCTCGTGAGTTTTGCGAATTCGGAATTAAGAATGCAACTGAAGATGGGATAAAATTTGGGGTGTTAAGATTTAAGCAAACGCTTGGAAAAATAGAACTGGCGCAAAACAATTTGCAAAAGGCGTGTAACATTTATAGTGATGCTTTAAAATACGCCGAAGAATATTCTTTCAAATCTATAGAATACGAATTGCTTGCAGCTATGACCGAAGTGTTAAAAGCTCAAGGCAAACATAAAGAGGCATTAGAGCATTACGAAAAATATCACAAAATAAAAGAAGAGGTAGTAAGCATGCAAAATAATTCGCAACTAAAAACGGTTACCCTAATTAACCAAATTGAGTTTGCACGTAAAGAAGCCGAACTCGAAAAAACAAAGAACGCACAATTGCAGGAAGCTTATCAAATCATTGAATTAAAAAACAAAGACATCACCGACAGCATTCGCTATGCAAAACGCATACAAACTTCATTGCTCCCCACGGAAATTTACATTGAAAGAGTTTTGAAAATGATGGAGGAAAAGGAGTTTGAGTAAGGCAAACAAAAAATAAACAAATTAGTGTTTCCAAAATTATTTTAAGTTTACCCCATTCTCAAACAAGCTCAAAACATTGCCTCCGTAATGGTCGGGCACTCTTTCGGTTTTACTTAAATTATCCCTATCTTTACTCCACAATGTCACGCCAACAAACCATATTAAACTACATAAGCAGAACCATATTTGTATTGCTATTCTTATTTATTGTTTCGGCTTTCACGGGTAAGAAAGATAAACCGCTTGTTAAGGATACTCATACTGCATTCAGCATGAGACAAAGTCCTGCTATTATAAGTAAGCTAAATGTTTCGTTTCAAAAAAAACAATTACCTCCTCTACAGAATATTTTAGTACATCCTTCTCTGCCGGTTACGCTTCAACTCTTCTCAGAGTGTTTTGTGAATAGTGTGTGCATTGCTAAATTTCAAACCAGTATAAGACCTTTGTTGTTTAACGGGCTTTGTGTGTATCCCCATCTTCCACAATCTGAGGAACCATCGCTTATCGCTTAATTTCCAATTTTATTTTAATTTCTTAAGGTGTTCTTACAAAAGAATCCTTAAACATTATTAATTATATGTTAAACATTATTTAAAAAAATTTACAAATGAAAAAAATAATCATATTGGCTTTAGCCATATTAATCATAGTGAGCTGTGCATTTTGTGGCTCTAAAAAAAATAAGCCTTTGCAAGACGGTTTTTATCTTGTTGAACAAAAAGGTTTCGATACTACCAACTTTGGTAACATAAGCACTGATCAAGCTGTAATTGGTTTTGATACCGAGTTTTTAATGAATAATCCGCAGGAGTTTTCAAAAATAAAAATAGATATTTCTGAATTCGTTCCTTTAGTACTCGAAAAATTACCAGAAGCGCAGCAGCAAACCGAATTAAAAAAATTGCTGCTAATCTCACTAACACCCGAGGCAACTGAAAAGGTAAAATTATTTACTTCTAAAAATGTCATGCACAGTATTGCCATCGTATTAAAGGGCAAAGCCATTACGATGCATAAAATAAAAGAAGCTATTACCGACGGAAAAATACAAATTACCCGCTGCGATGATAACGCTTGCGAATATTTATACGTGAGAATGAAAGATAACGTGAAGAAATAATTTTTTTGAAAATAAAAAGTCCCGCGACAAATTGTTTCGGGATTTTTTTTACACCCCGTTCTCAAACAAGCTCAAAACATTCCCCCCATAATGATTGGGCACTACTTCGGTTTTACTTAAATATTGCTGACCTATATAATTAAAACCGCAGCTGATGTAATAGTCGCACAGGGTTTTGTTATTGCCCCAGGTATCCATTCTTATAAATTTTTTACTTTCTTGCTTCGCATGTTGCGTCGCCCACTCTTTTATAACACACATTATTTTTTTGCCTTTATGCAAAGGATTTATAGTAATGCGGTGTAAATAAATGGCATCCTCCTTATCTTTTTCGCCCCAAATAACCGGGTCGTTGTACATTACCGAAAAAATACAAATGATAACATGGTTCTCAATAATTTTAAAATGACGTTTCTCTTTTATTTCTGTTTCAATTAATGTTCTGCTAAACTCGGGCCACAATTCGTATCCCTTTTTTTTCTGGTACTCAACTGCTCTATCAAATAATTTAAAAATTATTTCTAAATCGTTTGTATTAGTATTAATAATTTCCATTCAGTTTATTCAATCGCCATCCATTTTAAGAAAAGCAGAAAACACCTATCAGAGTAATTGTTACTATAACGAATTTTTTCAAAGTCTTGCGATATCATCTTATTATTCGTCTCCCATGCCACTAACTTATTTAATCATTAATTCTCCCAACTAAATCTACAAAAAAAATTCCGCTTGTCAAATATTTTTCTTTTTAAAATCTCAGCTTATTCTTTATCTATATGGTTACAAACACAATTGCCCCCGGGTTACCGGCCGTGCTTATTTTTCGGCGTATGAAAATTGTCCGCATGGAATTATTAATGTGTCGTTTACTTTTAGTTTAAATAATATTGTAGATGAGTTTTCATTTGAAGTTAAAAGTTTTGTGTTAAAGGGAGTTGTTGGGTCGGGATATTTTGTGGAGGTAAGAAACCCAAAGGTCATAGTATATTTTTCAGTGGGACTTAATATTTTATCCAAATGCTCAGACTTATCAATCTCAGAATCCAAAAATATTTTTAGTTCCTTTGAGATACCATGGTCAAAGTGTTGTTCTTTTGGAGTCAAGTGCCTCGGTAATAAAAATACTTTTGATTTGTACTTGTCCATTAAAAGTTCTGCTGTCTTAGGAAAATAAATTACAAGATGAATCGGAACAATTGAGTCATTTGTAATTGTCATTGTATAATATCTATAATTATACTCAGTCATAATAGAATCAAAATATTGAAAGCCTTGTCTTGGTCCGTTCTCAATATAAGGTCCTGATTGCGTTTTAAATATTGTACTGGTTCCGTCGGCTGTATTGGCTGTACAAGAATAAAGGCAAACCAAAATTACGAATCGAAATAAATGTTTTACTGTCATGTTATTTGTTTTGGCATTGCTTTTAGTTCCCGGCGTTTACACCCAGCGATAAATCTGCAATACATTTTTCTCTAATTATCCACATGTCAGCCAAACTAAATGAAATGTCCGGGTTTTGTAAAAGCCAGTTTTTTAATATAGCTTGATGATAACTTACTTTAAAATTAGTAATTTGTTTTGGTTCTATTTCAATTTCTTCCAGCAAATCTGCAATGAAGTCTTCTTTTGAAGAGTTTTGTTTTGTGCAATCAATTATTTCACCATCAACCATTAAATAATTATGAGCTTCGGGTATATATTGCAAAAAACCGAGCCTCTAAATACGATGGTAAATTAAAAATTACAGGAACGTTGGATGAAGTTTTAAAAGTGTCTTTACGAAAATAGAGGCGGGAAGTCAAAAAAATTAAAAAAGCAATAGGTTCTACAATTTTAACAATTGTCTAGTTGTTGATAAGTCTGATGAAATAATGAATTATTTACATTAAATACTTAACTAATAAGTATTTATGTTGTTATTTAGAATTATTATAAATTGTTATTTATGTTGAAAAGTAGTGTTTTTGTTGAAAATAGTTGAATTTCTTGACGTAAATTTGTAGTAGGAATTTATTCCATTACAACCCTTTGAAGAATATTCTTAGGATAAGCCCTCGCAAGAGGGCTTTACTTTTTATCCCAATTAAAGAAACTGAAAAAATAAAAAAAAGAGTTATCGTCTATATTGACGGATATAATTTTTATTATGGTTTAAGGGAAAATGGGTGGAAAAAATTTTATTGGTTGGATATAGTTTCTTTTTGCAAAAAATTTCTATCAGATAATCAAGAATTAGTTTGTGTAAAATATTTTTCGGCGCACACCACTCATCCTTCAAAGGGGCCACGTCAAAGCAAATTATTTTCAGCAAATAAAGAAAATCCTCAATTTCAACTTATTTTAGGGAGTTATTTAAATAAAAATGTTACATGTAGGAACTGCGAAACGACTTTCCAAGTTCCAGAAGAGAAAAAAACAGATGTAAATATTGCAACGAATTTAATATCTGATTGTATTCATAATAATTGTGATATATCAATATTAATTTCTGGAGACAGTGATTTAACGCCTCCTTTAGAATTTATAAAAAATCACAATTCAAATCACACTGTTACCGTTTTTTTTCCTCCAAAACGAGTTGGACATCATTTAAAAATGATTGCTCATAATTCAATGTATTTAGAACAGTATAAGGCAAGATTTAAAAATTCTCTACTTCCTGAAAAAGTAGAACTTTCAAATGGGATAATTTTAAATCAACCTGATAAATGGAAATAATAAAAAAATTTCATTATCTTTAATTTATACAAATCGTTTTTGGCCGTAAATCGTGGTTCTTAAATCATTAAAAAAATGAAGACAACGGTTAGTTTGTATAGCGTGCAATTGTTCATTACAACGGCGTATGCCAATATTAGTTGACTCTCGCTAAACGAGCGCTATTTTCTACGGCGGGCTAATATTCTAAAAAATACCTCCAATAATTCTATATTAAAAACATTTTCTTTGTCCCATTTGGTATATAGGTGCCCATATTTCAGCGTTTAAACCAAAAATTATTTTATTTCAAATTTAATACCTCAGCCTCCTCTGTATCCCTCTGGTATCAAGCATTTCGCTGGCATCTATATACATTGTGGGACAAGAAAATTTTTTAAAAAAGTTTTAGCTGTCCTTCGGTAGTTATTTTTCTTAGTTGTTCCAAAAACAAATCAGTGTCAAGATAATAATTTGGAAACGCCAACTTGAGAGCCTCAATTGAATCGGCTGACACTAATACCGCATCTCTATTCCCATTGGCTATTCTCTTTTCAAGAGTAATATAATCGGATGAAGCAGTAGCTAACTGAGTTTGACTATATGCCTTTATTCTAACTGTTCCTTCTGAGGGGTCTAATTCCAAAAGATAATAATGTGCATTTTTCACTACTTTACTTCCACTTAGTACTTCTATTGAATCTCTAAAGGTTGTTAAATGCCCTTCAACGCCTAATTTATCTGATAGCAATTTGATTTGTTTTTTTAGTTCATTAATGTCATCAGGCGTTTCTGGTACAATAGGCTTACCTTCTTCTATTGCGATTGCAGAACTCATCAAAGCGAAAAATCGCAACCAATCAGCTTCACCTTGACTTGATTTTAAAGATTGTTTAATAAAAGTTCCTACCGTTTCAACAGCAGTAGCCCAAGCGTGTTGCATCAATGTTCTAACTTGTATTTCAATTCGCATATCATCATATAGTTTCATTTTATCACTTCGATATTTGTAAATTAAATGAATACCTCGATAACCTGATTTCTTTGGATTTAAAATATAATCCTGCTCTTTGCTTAATTTATGCTTAATTCCACTACTTGCATTTTTATAAATGTCGACTAAAAAATCTACCTCTTCAACATTTTTCATAATTGCCCTACACCCACCTATGTCTTGTATTTGAGCCATATTCATATCGGGAAACCTTTCAAGTTTGTATTTAATGGAAGCAAGTCGTTTAATTCGTTGCGCTATCAAACTTTCTTGATTTATCTCATTAGCAACTCTCCTAAGTCTTTTTTGAAATGTATTTAATGGAAAATTATGCGAGGCACGCCAATTATTGATAATAGATAAAGCTAAATCTTTTTCTAAATCAGAAGCAGCATTGTTCACTAAGACCAAGCCTGCCTTATTAACTTCTCGCCTTGAATTTTCTGGTTTGGGATATGTAGACATCTCTAAATTATTTATCCTTCAAATATACATGCGTTTTACATGCGTTTTACATGCGTTTTATAATTAGTTGATTATCAGTATGTTTATTTTACTTTTTAACAATAGTATATTAGGTATATATAGGGACAAATTATATCTTTACATTATAAAACTAAACGCCATGAATTTTAAATCACTTCCGCAACTACTCGATTACTTCAAAAAAGAAGAAACGTGTATAAAATATTACGAGAAACTTCGTTGGAATAATAATCCTACGTGTCCACATTGCGGGAGTGAAAATCCTTATGCAACAACGAGAGGTTATAAATGTTCTGATAGTACGTGCTACAAAAAATTTACCGTGAAAGTTGGAACCATATTTGAAAATTCTAAAATTCCTTTTCGTATTTGGTTCGCCGCAATTTATTTATGCACATCACATAAAAAAGGAATTAGCTCTGTGCAATTAGCCATTGATTTAAACATTACACAAAAAACTGCGTGGTTTGTTTTACATCGCATTCGTGAAATGCTGAAAAAATCTGCACCACAAATGCTGGGAGATAACGGGAGTATTGTAGAAAGTGATGCTACGTTTATTGGTGGAAAAGAAAAAAACAGACATACTAATAAGAAACGTAATTTGCTTTATCCCGAATTAAAAAATGACGGCACGCCGTACGTTAAAAAGAAAACGGTAATCGGAATTATTGAACGTAACGGTAAAGTCGTTTTAAAACACGTATCTGCGGAGATTGCCGAAAATATGGTACCATTTGTACAAGACACGGTTAAAGACGGCGCTAAAGTATTTACAGACCAACACGGCGGTTATTCTGAATTAGCTAAAGTTTATACTCACAATACAGTTAACCATTCATTACGTGTTTATGTACAAGGGGAAGTACACACAAATACTATTGAAAATTTTTGGAGTGTTTTAAAACGTGGCTTGTATGGTATTTATCATCAGGTAAGCGATAAGCATTTAGAAAGATACTTAAATGAATTTGCGGCTCGTTTTAATGCTCGTCATACAAGCCCTTATGAAAATTTTAATTCTTTTCTTACCAAAAGCGAAGGCGGGTTGCTTTACAAAAATTTAATTTCAAAGTAATTTGTATCTTTGAATATGGTGAAGAAAAAAGTAAAGAAGAAAATAAAAAAGAAGCCCACTAAAAAACGGGCTTCTAATTATAACAATAAATTAAAAATTATTGGTTCTTTTGATGATGTTCTAAAGGTGTCAATTTCTTCCAAATAGACTATATTGTATTAGCGACCCCTATTATCCCACCCCAAGGATTAACTGAAAAGGTGACACACCTAAGTAAAATTATTGGTGTATTTTCAGCTTGCATAGCGGTTATAGTTGAATTAAGTTCGTTCAACGCTTTAGCAAAATCTGTATCAACTTTCCATAATAAAGAAGTTGGAAGATTATAAATCTCACTTGGATTATTTGGCTTTGTATTAAGCCATCTATCATAGTACCCTAATGCCTTCATTCTTTTTCTAAGTTCAGGCAAATTTTCGGTAACATCAAATACAATAGCTACGTTCATTTTAAATTATTAAGTTATAGATTTTTTTAAATGAGAAATTACAGCCATTAAATAACCAACTATAAAAGGTATGTTTGAATTTTGTTTATCATAAGTTTTTTTTCTTTCACTTAAATAAGACTCATAAGAGTTTATTCCATTATCTCTCATTTTAGAAATAATGTAATCTTTTTCAACAGATGAAATAAAATAATTCAATAACTCTAAGTCTTCAGGAGTTTCTTTACTATCTTTTATTTTACTCTCAATATTGTTTAATAAATCTAAGCTTATTTTTGGATTTTCTATTCCCATTGTTATCATATTTCAATTATTTATATCAAACTTGCGGCGGCGGGTTCATTGTTCCTCCAGCATTCATGTCTTTCGCTAGTTCATGCTCCCCTTTTATTAAAGCGACAAGTTGTTTTGCATCACTTAATTGTTTTTCAATTTCAATTTTATAAATATCATAATTATCTTTCATGTGTTTTTCTACCTCGTTAGAAGTTTTAATATAAACACTAACATTTATGGCTAATAGCAATGTTATAACTATTCCTGCAAAAATATAAAAATCATTAATTCGTGAGTTCAATGAAGCTATTTTTTCGTCAAGTTCTGTTATATTTTTTGTTTCTTTCTTGAAAATAGAAATTAAATTTGTTAAAGAATCTCTTGATATATTTAAATAATGCAAGCAGTTTTTACTACATTTTTTACTACACTTATTACAATTTATTCCTTCATCTTTACTTAAAAGAACTTTGTTAGTATAGAAGCAAAATACAAGTAAAATTATTATAGTGCCTAATAATGAACCTAAAAAATATCTATACCAATGCGACTTAAAATCCTTAATCATTAATTGAAACCTTACAAAACCCTAAAGTAGTAAATATTTCAGATTTGTTAGATTTTTACCAAAATTTAGGACGATTTTTAGAATGTTGTAAAAATCGCTAACTTTAATCTATACAAATCGTTTTTGGCCGTAAATCGTGGTTCTTAAATCATTAAAAAATTTAAGACAACGGTTAGTTTGTATAGCGTGCAATCGTTCATTACAACGGCGTATGCCAATATTAGTTGACTCTCACTAAACGGGCGCTATTTTCTTCGGCGGGCTAATATTCTAAAAAAACACACCCAATAATCCTATATTAAAAACATTTTCTTTGTCCCATTTGGTATATAGATGCCTTTATACCCCCCTATTTATCCGATAACAAATGGCTACAACTGTTTTTAAAGGGATAGATGCGTATTTAAGCGGTTAAAAGTCGAGTATCGTTTTTTGGTGGCCGTACATTTGTCCCATCAAAAAAACCAAACGATGCGCATCCCAAAGTTTTCTTGAACGAACAATTAAATAAATAAAATAAAAACAAAGTCCGCAACGTTGCGGCATTAAAAAAAGAAAACATGATGACAATTAAGAACCGCGTACAGTTAGTAGGTAATTTAGGCGCAACACCGGAAGTAAGAAATTTCGACGGCGGTAACAAAGTAGCACGCTTCTCTGTAGCCACATCCGACAGCTACACAAACAAAAAAGGTGAAAAAGTAAAAGAAACGCAATGGCACAACATTGTAGTATGGGGCAAGCTGGCCGGCATAGCCGAGCAAATTCTTGAAAAAGGCTCGCAGGTAGTAATCGACGGTAAATTAAACACCGGCACATACAACGATAAAGAAGGCGTAAAAAAATATTACACCGAAATTGTAGCCAACGAATTTTTACTAATCAATAAAAAAAACAATAATTAATAACAAAAAATAAAATCCCGAACCTGGGCCGGGCTCTATTCGGGTTTTTTAAAAAAACAATTAACCATTCAACAAATAACAATTTAACCATTCAACAATTAACCATTTAACAATAAAAATTATGACAACAATCAACAACAGAGTTCAACTCATAGGAAACTTAGGGGCAACACCCGAAGTAAAATCATTCGACGGCGGAAACAAAGTAGCCCGCTTCTCGGTAGCAACATCCGATAACTACACCAATAAAAAAGGCGAAAAAGTAACCAACACCAATTGGCACAATATAGTGGCCTGGGGTAAATTAGCCGATGTAGCCGCCGATCTTTTCCAAAAAGGTTCACAGGTTTCTATCGACGGTAAATTAACCACCCGTAATTACACCGATAAAGCAGGCGTAAAAAAATACATCACCGAAGTTGTGGCCAACGAATTATTATTAATCGATAAAAACAATAACTAAAAATTAAAACCCCCGAACCTGGGCCGGGCTCTATTCGGGTTTTTTAAATCAAAAAGGTTAACCGTTATCTGTTAATAGTTAACCGTTAAATAAAAAATAAAATAAAGTATAACCAATAACTGATAACAAATAACGAATCACTGATAACCGTTAAAATAACTAAACAATATGACAACAAACAGAGTACAATTAATCGGGAATTTAGGCGCAGCCCCGGAAGTAAAATCGCTTGATGGCGGAAACAAAGTTGCACGATTCCCAATGGCAACTTCAGAAAATTACATCAATAAAAAAGGTGAAAAAATAACCGACACACACTGGCATAACATTGTAGTGTGGGGAAAACTTGCAGGTATAGCCGAACAGCTTTTACAAAAAGGCGCACAAATAGCGGTCGACGGTAAATTAACTACCCGCAATTACACCGATAAAAAAGGAGTAAAAAAATACGTAACCGAAGTGGTGGCAAACGAATTGCTTCTGGTAGGTAAAAAACCCTAAGCAAAAAAACAAATTTCATTCATGGTGTGAAGTTTGTACAAATAAAAAAGGCGTCACAATAATTGTGGCGCCTTTTTTTATGACTAGAAAAAATTAATTCTGTGATACAAAAAACTTTTGTGCGTAGTTTTTATCCGGAGTTATTACTTTAATAACCACAATTTGTTCTTTTGCTGATAAATTTAAATACACTCTATCAGAAACACACTCCACATTTTTAGTAATCATAATCTCCTGACCCAAAATATTACTTGCTGAAATAATTGCTTTTGTGTTTTTTTCAAAACTCAAATCCACATAAACACCATTCTTATCTTGTTTAATTAAAACATTTTCGGCTACAGTATTTACATTGTTTACACCTGCCACAATGTTACCGCAAATAGTTAATTCAAAGCGTGGAGCTGCTGTTGTATCGTTAATGTTAAACACATAAGGTCCGGTAAATAAATCATGAATCGTTCCTGTTACTTTATCTTTCAATGTGGCGCAAGTTCCGGCCGCTAAATTATTTAAACCTACAGGTGTAATGGTATGTGAACCGCTTGCATAAACCTTAACCAGAACCGGAATAATAACATTTCCAAGAGTAGCATAAGGCAAACTATTAATAGAATAATCTTTATTTAAACTTTTTGTTGAAATGGTTGTGCGGGCTGTCCAAACACCAGGGTAACCTATATATCCCGGAGAATCCCAATATTTAGTGGCATCTAAATTATTATCGAAAGCGGTTGTTGCAGAACCATGGAAACGAATAGCTGTTCCATCAGTATAACCGCCACCGGCTAAATTTAAACGAATAACATTTCCAATAGCTGCCGCAGTAGCTGTATTTTTTAATAAAGGATCGGCAGAAGTATTGTAAGCCACTTTATCAGATTCGGCAATAGCTAAATTACCTGCGCCCAATGCGTTTACATAAAATCCTTGTCCCATTGGTATAGTAGTTGTTGCACTTCCCGCCCCGCCCGGAACCGAAACCCCTCCTGCATAAGAAGTGGTTAATCCTAAATCGGCATTATAAATATAAATTGAACCATCAGTTAAGCCGGCATTATTTGCTACAATTTTATCCCACGAAATAGGTGATGCGTATGGATTTGCCAATAAACAACTTCCTTTGTTTGCCCCAGCACCGGCAGAAGTTACCGGCAAACTTTGGGCGCCTGAAACAGGAGTACCGGTAACTGTAGTGGTAATGGCACCTGTTACGCCGAGTGCAGTACCAACATAAAGCCAATATCCTACTCCTTTTGTAATAGCAGTTGTTACCAGAATTGTAGTATCATATTGCGAGGTAGATTCTGTCCAACCTTGAACTGATTCAAAATATTTTCCACCTGCCGATGTAACTCCGGTTGCCGAACCTTCAATTGCCATTGGAATAGTTGGATACCAAGAATTAAATGTTAAACCGCTTACTCCGCTTCCTCCTAAAACAGCCCAATCAGTGGTTCCGCCGGGTATATAAGTTTCTACCTTAACAGAACCTGAAATGGATCCGGTGCCACTTATTTCTGCAATTCGGGCTTTTAATGCTGATGTTGATTTTAATGTGACATTGGTAATTGTTACCGCACCCCCAGTTATTCTAATTGAGTCAGTCAAATTTGTTGCATTGGAAAAACTTAAGGAGCCTGTTCCGCTTTTTTCAATTGCATTCATAGTAGTAACACCTGTTGCTCCCGAAACAATATGTGCTCCGGAGCCAGTAAACATTAATAAACCGGTATTTACTGCAAACACACCCGTAGTTGTACGAGCGAAATTTCCATTTATATCGATAAAAGAACCGGCAGTAACATTCAAAGTTGCACCGGTTTGAATATTAATATTATCAAAATAAGCTCTAGTACTAGAAGTATTACCCGAAGTGATTAATGCTGAAGAAGTGTAAAAATTAGTTGTTGACGTTCCAGTTGTGAAAGAACTAATATTCGTATTTAACCAAGTTCCAACTAATGAAATATGTCCGCTTAGCGCCACAGCACCAGTGGTGTTAATGGTTATATTACCCAATTTGTTGCGACCTGCTGCTGAAGCACCAACGATAGTTGCGGATGCGCCGTTAAAATTAAAAATTCCTGTATTCCCAGCAGGTACACTTGTATTAGAACCTTGAATATCGAGTTGGTTAGAAAGACTGATTGTTCCTTTATAAGCGAACGGCCTCGTACCTCCTGCAAGAAATAAATCATTGGTAACAGTTGATGATGCACTAAAATCCAATGTTCTTAACGCAGCAGTTAGTGGAGTTGCATCTTTGACATGCATATCATAAAAGGTAAAAGCACCTGAAATAGTTATGGTTGTGCCGGAACCAATATCAATTTCTACATCACCGCTATTGTCGGTAAAAGTACCACCAGTTTTTGTAAGATTACCACCGAAAATTAAAGTATTACTGGACGAAATAAATGTTCCAGCTGCTAAAGTAAAAACACCGGCAAAAGTTGAATTTGTGGCTTTTGCATCAACAACTCCGGTATAACCGGCATTAATAGAAAGTTTATTAACATTAACATCTGCATCAAAATCACAATTTTTTGTGCCTGTGCCATCAAAAATAATGTCTTCAACTCCTGTACCAAAACCTGGGCCTATGCCACCTACCCAATTACCGGCTGTGCTAAAATTATTATCTGCACCACCGCCATTCCAAGTAAATGTTTGCGAAAAACCCAAACTGCAATACGTAAGGGTAAAAATAAACGCTAATTTTTTTGCCGAATTTTTAAAGTAGTTAGTTTTCATAATATATAGGATTTAAGTATGTCTTTTTTATTGTCTATGTAAATATATGAAAAAAAAATTATTATTTAAAAAAAAATTGAAATGTTTTTATTGGGTGGCAATCTTAATTGTTAAATGACTGATTTTTGACTATTAATTAAAATCTAAATTCTACCGTTCCTCCCAAAGTAGCTAAACAATTCCTAATAAATTTATACCTTTGCCACCTTTAATGAGTCCAAAAAATCACATAAAATACCTTCTAACAGTTATTTATTGGTTGGCACTTTGCTTTCCGTATTTTTCACAAACCACCGGTTCTGTTAAAGGGGTACTTTATAACAAAGAAAACGGCGAAGGAATCCCTTTTAGTAATGTGTTTTTAAAGGGAACAACCATTGGAACCAATACCGATTTAAACGGACTTTTCACCATCACCCGAATTCCACCGGGAAATTATATTTTAATGGTAACCAATTTAGATTTTGATACCATTAAAGAAAACATCATCGTAAAAGCGGGCGAAATGATTACTAAAAAATATTTCTGCGCAAAAGGCGGTATCAACTTAAGTGAAATAGAAGTGACCACCAACCAAACCGAAAAAATTGAAAACACCACGGTTGGAGTTCAAAAAGTAGATCCTATTATTATTGCCAAACTTCCAAGTATCGGCGAACCCGATTTAGCGCAATATTTACAGGTAATTCCCGGTGTTGTTTTTACCGGCGATCAGGGCGGACAATTATACATACGCGGTGGTTTACCCGTGCAAAATAAAGTGTTAATGGATGGAATGGTAATTTACAATCCTTTTCATTCAATTGGTTTATTTTCGGTGTTTGATAATGATATTATGAAAAACGCTGATGTATATTCGGCCGGTTTTGGTGCTGAGTATGGCGGCAGAACTTCTTCTGTTATGGATGTTACTACACGCGACGGAAATAAAAAACGCCTCAGCGGAAAAGTAGCCGCCTCTACATTTGCAGCAAAAATTATGTTGGAAGGTCCGTTCGTTAAATTAAAAGAAGATGGAAAAGGAAGTTCTTCATTTATTTTTTCTGCCAAACATTCTTACCTGCCCGAAACTTCAAAAGGTTTATATTCTTACGCTAATAAAGATGGATTACCTTTTTATTTTACCGATGTTTATGGCAAGGCCTCTATTAACTCCACCAACGGAAGTAAAATTAATTTTTTTGGATTTAATTATACCGATAAAGTTCAATACCCATCCGTTGCTACTTACAGTTGGAATTCGTTTGGAGCCGGTTCAAATTTTGTTTTAATTCCAAACAATTCCGATTTATTAATTGAAGGAGTATTTGCATATTCTCAATATAAAATAAATTATTCCAATCCCAATATTGAAACCGATACCAAATCAAGTACTGTTAACGGATTTAACGCAGGATTTAATTTTATAAAATTTATTGGACGCAGCGAAATAAAATTTGGATTTGAAGGCGTAATTACCGGTGCCGAATACCAATTACAAAATCCGTTTTTCGCCAAAGTTGAAGTAAAGCGTTCTACCACCGACCTTGGCGGTTTCATAAAATATAAATTTGTAAGTGCCAAACGCCGTTTTGTTTTTGAACCCAGTTTCAGAGCACAATATTATGCATCATTAAATGCTTTTTCGCCGGAGCCTCGTATTAGTTTAAAATTTAATATCACTCCTAAAATAAGGTTTAAAGGGGCGGCCGGACTTTACAGTCAGAGTTTAATGAGTGCGAGCAGCGACCGCGATGTGGTAAATTTATTTTATGGATTTATTAATGCGCCTGAAAATGATCAATTGCCAAAAACGTATTTAGATAAAAACGGACAAACGTTAAGTGTAACTTCTTCTGTTCAAAAAGCAACGCATATTGTTGCGGGAATTGAACTGGATGTTTTAAAATATTTAGAATTAAATATTGAAGCCTATCAAAAATCATTTGATCAGGTTATAAATGTGAACCGCGATAAACTATTTGATGATATTCCGGCTAATGCCGACAAACCCGAAGCTTACAAAAAAGATTATGTTATTGAGCAGGGCCAGGCGCAAGGAGTAGATTTTGTGGCGAAGTTTGAATATAAACGTTTTTATTTATGGGCGGTTTACTCTTTAATTTATAATACCCGTTGGGTAGGAAATACAGTTACGGGTGTGGTTTCGTCTTATCCTCCTAATTTCGACCGGCGTAATAATATAAATATTGTGGCCTCTTATACTTTTGGAAAAAAACGCAATTGGGAATTAAATGCCCGCTGGAATTATGGTTCTCCCTTTCCCACAACTCCCACGCAAGGATATTATCCGCAGCTTAATTTTAATTACAACTTAAATTATAATTACACAAACACCAATGGTAATTTGGGTTACCTTCCGGGAGATTTAAATTCGGTGCGATTAACTGATTTTCACCGCTTGGATATTGGTGTAAAGTATCGGTATAACTGGACACAAAAAATCCAGCTCGAGGTAAGCGCCGGTGCCACCAATATTTACAATCGCGATAATATTTTTTATGTAAACCGATTTACTTTTCAGCGAATTAATCAATTACCAATTTTGCCATATCTTAATTTAGCGCTGGTGTTTTAATTTTTTTTCTTGTTTTTTGTTTCAGATTTTTTCCTACATTAGTCAAAGACTTCCCATCGGGGTAAATATACAATGGCTACCAAAATTTATACAAAAACGGGGGATAAAGGACAAACTTCTTTAATTGGTGGAACACGCGTTCCTAAACATCACATTCGTATTGAAGCTTACGGTACCATTGATGAATTAAATTCGTTTATTGGTTTGGTGAGAGATAATATTAGTGAGAAAGAATTGTTTGATTTATTAATTGAAATTCAGGATCGTCTTTTTACCATTGGTTCTTTATTGGCAGCCGATCCAAATAAAAATAAAATGCAATTGCCGCAAATTTTTGAAAGTGATATTATTGTTTTAGAAAAAGCAATCGATAAAATGAATGAAACACTTCCCGAAATGAAACATTTTATTTTACCGGGCGGAAATAGAATTGTTTCTTATTGCCATATTGCCCGATGTGTTTGTCGCCGTGGCGAAAGGGCAGTTTTAAAATTAGCAGAAAACGAAAAAGTAGACGAACTTATTTATAAATATTTAAATCGTTTATCGGATCATTTATTTGTGTTGTGTCGTAAATTATCGAAAGATTTGAATGCGAACGAAATTCAGTGGAAACCGCGATTGTAATTTTTTATGCCAAGTGCCAATGAAATAACAAATACGATGATGACTAAAGATTATTTTAGTCAGTGGCTGGGCGTAAAAGTTATTGCAAGCGGAAATGGGATTTCAAAATTATCAATCACCGTTAAAAAACAAATGCTTAACGGTTTCGGCATTGCCCACGGAGGCATTACTTATTCGTTAGCCGATAGTGCTTTGGCATTTGCTTCTAACTCTCACGGTAAAAAAGCAGTTTCGGTAGAAACCTCTATTTCGCATATTGTTTCTTTAGTTGAAGGCGACGAAATTATTGCAGAAGCCAAAGAAGAAAATTGCTCCAATAAAATTGGAGTGTATTCTATAAAAATTTACAAAGCAAACGACAATATTTTAGTTGCTCTTTTTAAAGGAACAGTTTATCGTACCTCAAAAGATTGGTAAAATTTGTTAACGCATTAAACTTATAGCTATTATTTAAGTCAAATTATTAAACCATCCCGAAGGGAAGCCTTCGGCTAAAAACTAAAATTATGTATTTCATTAAAAAAATGGTATTCACATTAATAGCAGTAGCATTAATAGGATCAGTAAATTTATTTGCACAAAAAGGAGGGCACGGTCATGGTGGTCACGGCGGAATCCGTCACGGCGGTAAAGTGGCAGTTATAAAAGGAAGTCGGTTCAGACCCGCAAAAATAGTTGTGTGGCATCCGGGTTGGGGACCAAAACGCGCATTTAATCGCCGGTGGATATTTTTTCCTCGTTACAATTTTTATTGGGATAATTGGAGAAACGTATATGTTTACCGCAATGGTACAGTTTGGGTAAATAATTCAACTCCGCCTCCAACAGTTGTAAATGTTAACATTGATAATGAAAAACATTATGAGTTAAAAGAAAATGAAGATGATACGGATGAAGTTTATTCGAATAACGAATCGCATTCAAAAGATTACAAGCCTGAATAA
This sequence comes from Sphingobacteriaceae bacterium, assembly GCA_023251725.1. GTDB lineage: Bacteria > Bacteroidota > Bacteroidia > B-17B0 > Aurantibacillaceae > JAHEYG01. The sequence continues at coordinate 33,783 of JAHEYG010000004.1, forward strand.
TTTAATTGGTGAGATAATGAATTTGTGAGGTGGTGAGTTTTTAAAATGATTTGCTATCGAACTATTTAATAATATATAATGTTGGATTAAATAGAATATTCAATTTTAAATGTACGAAACCCTTTCTGTTCACACGGGAAGGGTTTTTTATTTTTATACTATTCCGAAAAAATATTTCATTTAATCTCTTATATTTATACTCTTTAAATTTACCTCATGAATCAAGCGTATATCATAAATGGAGTTCGCACGGCCATCGGAAATTTTGGAGGAACACTTTCTGTTGTTCGCACCGATGATTTAGCAACTATAGTTCTTAAAGAATTAATTAAAAAAAATTCGTCGGTGAACTGGTCGCAAGTAGGCGATGTAATTATGGGATGCGCTAATCAGGCGGGCGAAGATAATCGTAATGTTGCGCGAATGGCTTTATTATTGGCGGGTTTACCAATTACCGTACCCGGACAAACCGTTAACCGTTTATGCGCATCCGGTTTAAGCGCAACCCTTGATGCCGCAAGATATATTCAATTAGCTGAAGCAGATTTAATGATTTCGGGTGGAGTTGAAAATATGACGCGCGGTCCGTGGGTGATGAGCAAAGCAGGTTCTGCTTATGGAAGAGACCAGCAATTATTTGACAGCAGTTTTGGCTGGCGTTTTATCAATCCTAAGATGAAAGAAGTTTATGGTGTAGATGCAATGGGAGAAACGGCGGAGAACGTTGCAGAGCTTCATAAAATAAATCGTGATGACCAGGATAAATTTGCTTTATGGAGTCAGCAAAAAGCGGCGAAGGCTATTTCGAGCGGAAGATTTGAGAAAGAAATTATTAATGTGGAGATTCCGCAAAAAAAAGGGGATGCAATTATTTTTAATAAAGATGAATTTGCTAAACCCAATACAACACTCGAAGGATTACAAAAATTAAAAGCGTCTTTCAGAACTAACGGTTCCGTTACCGCGGGTAATGCATCGGGATTAAACGACGGAGCAGCCGCCATTTTATTAGCATCTGAACAAGGTATAAAAAATAATAATTTAAAACCACTGGCACGAATTGTTTCGAGCAGTGTGGTTGGTGTGGAGCCAAGATTGATGGGATTAGGCCCGGTTGAAGCAGCTAACCAAGCTTTGAAACGAGCAGGTTTAAGCTGGAAAGACATTGACATTATTGAATTAAATGAAGCTTTTGCCGCTCAAAGTTTGGGCTGTACCCGCCAATGGAAACTGGATGATAATGATCCAAGAATTAATCCTAACGGTGGAGCCATAGCTCTCGGTCATCCTTTAGGAATGAGCGGCGCCCGCATTTTAAATTCGGCTGCAGTTGAATTGCAATTGCAAAATAAAAAATACGCTTTGGTAACAATGTGTATCGGGGTAGGACAAGGATACGCCGCCATCATCGAAAAATGTTAAGATTCTTTTCCCTAAGTATATTTAACAAAAATATATTTTACACCTTCTCAAACCATTTGTTTCAAGTAAGAAATAGAACTAAGCAATCTTCGACCAGCTTGGTCGGGTTTTTCCGGGTGTAGAAAAATAATTCAACAACACTTTATTTTTTTCAGAAATTAATTCAGGGTCTTCATTTAAGATTGCCTGCGCGGCGGTTCTTGCTAATTGTAAAATTTGCCCGTCGGTGGCGAGGTTTGCAATTTTTAAATCCATTATGCCGCTTTGCATTGTGCCATCAATATCACCGGGGCCGCGCAACTTTAAATCTACTTCGCTAATTTCAAAACCATCGTTGGTTCTTACCATTGTTTCCATTCGTGTTTTGCTATCTGCTCCTAATTTATAACTCGTTAATAAAATACAATATGATTGTTCGGCACCGCGCCCCACTCTACCGCGCAGCTGATGCAATTGCGATAAACCAAAACGCTCGGCACTTTCTATAATCATTACACTTGCATTCGGAATATCAACTCCTACTTCAATTACAGTGGTAGCTACCATAATTTGCGTTTCTTTTTTTATGAAACGTTGCATTTCAAAATCTTTTTGTGCGGCCGGTAATTTTCCGTGAACAATACTAATTTGATATTTCGGCTGCGGAAAATCCAAAACTAAATTATCATAACCCTGCTGCAAGTTTTGTAAATCTATTTTTTCACTTTCCTTTATTAAGGGATACACAATATAAATTTGCCGCCCCAAAACAATTTGCTCTCTTATAAAACCAATTACTCTTAAACGTTGAGTTTCCATATAATGAGAAGTTTTTATCGCTTTTCTTCCCGGCGGCATTTCATCAATAATGGAAGTATCTAAATCGCCATAAAAAGTCATTGCTAACGTTCTGGGGATTGGCGTAGCGGTCATAATTAAAATATGCGGCGGTTCTTTCCCTTTATCTCTTAATTTAGCTCTTTGCGCCACACCAAAACGATGTTGCTCATCTATTACCACAAAACCTAAATTCAAAAATTTTACATGGTCTTCAATTAAAGCATGCGTACCAATTAATATTTTTATTGTTCCGTTCTCTAATTGTTCCGCAATTTCTTTCCGTTCCTTTTTTGTTGACGAGCCGGTTAATAATGCCACTTTTACATTGAGTGGATCTAAAAATTTTGTAAGCGTAACTAAATGCTGATTCGCTAAAATTTCGGTCGGTGCCATTAAGCAAGCCTGGTAATTATTATCGAGCGCTAATAACATACTTAACAGCGCAACTAATGTTTTCCCGCTTCCAACATCGCCTTGTAATAAACGGTTCATTTGGTGTCCGCTTCCTACATCAGCTCTAATTTCTTTCACCACTCGTTTTTGCGCACCGGTTAGTTCAAAGGGTAAATATTTATTATAAAATTCATTAAAAATATTTCCCACCTTATTAAATACCGGACCACGAACCGTTTTTACATTAATGTGATGCAGTCGTAACAATTTTAACTGCACAAAAAATAATTCTTCAAATTTTAATCTGTATTCGGCTTTTTGCATCAACGAATTACTTTCCGGTAAATGAATTTGCTTTAAGGCCTCCGCTTTTCCCAACAATTTAAAATCTGTAATTAATTCGGCCGAAAGGTTTTCTTCAATTGATTTTTCAGTTACTTGTAAGATTAATTGCTTTATTAATTTTCGTAATCCTTCGCTATCGAACCCTTTTGTTTTTAACTTTTCTGTTGAATGATAAACGGCTTGAAAAGCAGATTTCCCTTTTAGATTATCTGGTGTTGCTAATTCAATTTCGGGATGCGGAATATTGTATTTCCTATTAAACAAAGTGGGCCTTCCGAAAATAATATATTCGGTATTTGTATTTAATTTATCCGCCATCCAGCGATGCCCCTGAAACCAAACCAATTCAACAGTCCCCGAATTATCTTTAAATTTTGCTACTAATCGTGCGGTGCGTTTTTCTCCGAGCGTTACAACACTTTCCAACATTCCTCTTAATTGCACATAAGGCATTTCCTCATTAATATCTTTTACCATTTGAAATTTGGTTCGGTCGACATACCGAAAAGGATAATGCATTATTAAATCGCGAAACGTAAAAACAAAAAGTTCTTTTTTTAGAATATCGGCGCGTTGCGTGCCAATCCCCTTCAAATATTCAATAGGTGTATCTAAAAAAACAGAGGCCATATTAATAAAGGCGGTTCTAAAAATTCTGATATCGAGGCAGGACAAACAGCCAATGGTTGTTTGAGCCAGCTTGTGTGTTTGCAAAATTTAAATCTGAGTTTACAAAAGTAAACTCAGATTTAAATTTTGCCGTTCAACGAAGATAGCAGGATTTTTCGGACCGCCCTTAAAATTACTACAAGGCTACTGTTAATACAATTATATTTTTCACAATTATAAACAGTGTTTTTAAAAGTAATTTTGTTATATTGAAATGTATTAGAAATAGTTTTGTTTTATTATTGCTGATTTTATTTGAAACAAAATCACAAGCACAGCTTTTTGATACTCTTCGTCAACTATTTAAAAATAAATCTACCATCGATCTTCGTTTAGAATCGCGAAATTCTTTTATCACCAACAATGCAGCATTGGTATCCGGCATACGAATTGGCGTCGATTTCAATCGAAAATTAAGATTTGGCGGTGGCGCAAGCTGGCTCGACAGCGAAATAAAAGAAAATAATTTTATTTTAAATGAAAATAATGTTTTGGTCAATGTTCCCAAATATTTTAAGTTTACTTATATATGTTATTACGCCGATTTTGTTTTTTACAAAACCCAGCGCTGGCAATTGAGCGTTCCTATACAATTGGGCACAGGCATGTCGTGGTTTCAGGATAATACGACTTATGATTTGGGTGGACCAGAGACCAAATATTTTTTATTACTATACGAACCGGGAATAACCATTCAATTTAAAATTTTTAAATGGTTTGGTTTGGGCGCAGATGTAGGTTACCGATTTACTTTAAAAAACAATAATTATGTTGGAGAAAAATTAAACTCACCCACTTATTCTTTTAGAATTTCCTTTTGGCCGGAACAATTATTTTTCGAATTGTTTCCTAAATCAAAAATCTCTCAAAAATTCGGGCCGGCTTATTGGTAATTAAAAATGAAGAATTAAGTATTGTTATCCAAAATTTTTAATTTTTAATTCTCAATTTTTAATTTATTTAGTAAGAGCTGATTTTATTTCTTTGAGAATTTCTCTTGCTTCTTTATCATCTAATTGCATCCCCAATCTTATTATTTTTCCCCGACATTCAAATTCTATACGTTCGCCGCCCTTTACCCAAAAACTCTGATTAAAATTATCGGCGAAACTAATGTGGTCCACCTCAATATAATCAAATACGGTAATTAAATTAACATCGAACTCTTTTATTTTTCCTTTTCCTGAAACTTCGCGCTGATAATATAATGTTCCGCCACGTATCCATAATTTTTCTTTCCCAAATTTTTTCCATAAAAAAGCACGGGCAATTTTATATTCGAAATAAAACCAAAACGATAAATACACAATGATAAATGTTTTTGCATCCGCATTGTTTATTCTAAAATAATTAGCAAATACAATAACGCCACAAATAGTCCACGCAAAGAGCCAGAAAAATAAAATCCACAATTTACGTTTATCAACGGTTGGTAAAATAACCAGACTAAACACTTTATCGTTCGTAACCGTACTTACTCTTTCGCTTATTATTTTCATTTAAATACAAATCTATTTATTTTTGTGACTGATAAAACTAAATATTTTAATAAATTAGCGCCTATTAATCATTTAATCCTAAAATCCTAGTCCCATTTATGAATAAGCCCCAACGTACTCTAAATTTATTTGACACGGTTATGCTGGTGTCGGGCTCCATGATTGGTTCCGGTATTTTTATTGTGAGCGCAGATATGAGCCGGAGTTTGGGCTCGCCATTTTGGTTACTGGTTTGCTGGATTTTATCGGGACTCATCACTTTATTTGCCGCTTTAAGTTACGGTGAATTGGCGGGTATGATGCCTGAGGCAGGCGGACAATTTGTGTATTTAAAAAGAGCGTTCGGAAAACTAACTGCCTTTGTTTACGGATGGACGGTTTTTTTGGTGATTCAAACCGGGGTTATTGCTGCTGTAGCAGTGGCCTTTGCTAAATTTACAGGAGTATTCATTGATTTTTTTGATGAGAAAAATGTGCTGATTGAGATTGGAAAATTTAAAATTACAAGCGCGCAATTATTAGCGATTGCTTCCATTGCTTTTTTAACCTGGATAAATACGAACGGAATTAAAAACGGAAAAATAATTCAGCGAACTTTTACTTCTGCAAAATTGATTGCGCTTTTTAGTTTAATTATTTTGGGAATTTATTTTGGATGCCACACAGATGTGTTTTCTTTGAATTTTTCGGATCCATTTCCTGCTTTTAAAACTGATGTGATTAATAATGTTGTTACTACTACGCCACTGGAAGGAATTGCCATTTTTACGGCCTTGGGTGTCGCTATGATTGGTGCTTTATTTAGCAGCGATGCTTGGAATAACGTAACTTTTATTGCCGGAGAAATTAAAGAACCACAAAAAAATATTCCGCTCGGATTATTTATTGGAACGAGTTTAGTAACTATTATTTATGTTTTAGCCAATCTGGCTTATTTAATGTTGCTTCCGGTTAAAGGCGATCCAAATTCGCACGAGGTAATGGCGCAAGGATTAATGTTTGCACAAAACGATCGTGTGGGAACCGCCGCCTTGTTTGTTGTTTTTGGAAATGTTTCGAAATACATTATGGCGGCTTTAATTATGGTTTCTACTTTTGGCTGCAACAACGGATTAATTTTAGCCGGCGCTCGCTTATTTCAATCAATGGCGGCCGACGGATTATTTTTTAGTAAAGCAAAAGAATTAAACGAACATAGCGTTCCCGGAAAGGCATTAATTTTTCAGGCAATTTGGGCGAGTGTATTATGTTTAAGCGGTTCTTATGGCGATTTGTTAGATTACGCTACGTTTGCTTCATTGGTATTTTACATCATCACTATTTCCGGAATATTTATTTTAAGAAAAAAAGAACCCGATACTCCTCGTCCGTATAAAGCGTTTGGTTATCCATTTATTCCGCTTATTTATATTTTGTTGGCCGGATTTATTTGCATTGATTTATTATTTTATAAAACTTTTAATACCGGCATGGGTGTGCTGATGATTTTATTGGGAATTCCGGTGTATTATTTGTTTAACCGGAAAACAAAAGTGTAATGAATTTTTTGCATCAGTTTTTAAGCGCCTGTTTCGGCTTTAATAAACAACAGCGCAATGGATTGCTGGTTTTGTGTTTAATAATTATTATTTTGTTTATTGTGAGAATGAGTCTCACCGTTTTTATTAAGCCCGCTCCATTGTTAATGGCCGATTTCAGCCATATTCAATTTAAAGAAAATTTAATAAGTGCGGCAGATTCTTCCAATGAAAAAACGAAGACAGCAGGCGCTTTATTTGTTTTTAACCCGAATACGGTTTCAAAAGAGCAATTAATATTATTGGGATTTAAAGAAAAAGCAGCTAACACATTTATTAATTATCGTAACAAGGGCGCACAATTTCATAAAAAAGAAGATTTAAAAAAAGTGTACGGTATTTCTGAAAAACTTTACAATTCATTGTCGCCTTATATTTTTATTGAAAGTGCAAATGAAAATAAAAAACAACAAGATAAAACAGAAAACAAAACCGAAATAAAAAACACTAAACCCGAAATAAATATCATTGAATTAAACTCTGCCGATAGCATATCATTATTATCCTTAAAAGGAATTGGTCCGGGTTTTACCAAACGAATTTTAAAGTACAGAAATTCGTTGGGAGGTTTTTACAGTGTAAATCAGTTAAGCGAAGTTTACGGTATGGATGACGCGTTATTTCAATCCATAAAAAATAACGTGAGTGTAAATGCAGGCAACATCACCAAATTAAATATTAATAACGAAAACTTTAAAGAGTTAAATAAACACCCTTACTTGGGTTACGAAAATGTAAAAGCTATTTTTAATTACAGAAGAAAAAACGGTTCAATTTATTCGATGGCGCAGTTAAAAGAAATAATAATTGACGAGGAAGTGATAAAGAAATTAACACCGTATTTATCTTTAGAATAAAAAAAAGAGAACCATTTCTGATTCTCCTAATAAAAAATAGTATTAAAAATTAAAAACTTATTCTTTCAAATCTCTCACACCTGCAGATTGTTCGCTTTGCTCACAATGACACACGAAAGATTTACGAAACTTTTAACTCACTCAACACTTTATTCATGGCGCGAACGGCATCCGCACTTTTTACAAAAGCTGCTTTCTCTTCGTCATTCAAATTAAAATCAACAATTTTTTCCCAACCGTTTTTTCCAATCACAACCGGCACGCCGATACAAATATCTTTTTGTCCGTATTCGCCATCCAAGGCAACACAGCAAGTGTATAATTTTTTATGATCGTTAACAATGCTGTCAACCAACGCGGCAACAGAAGCTCCGGGCGCATACCACGCCGAGGTTCCTAACATTCCTGTTAAAGTGGCTCCTCCTACCATTGTATCAGCCGAAACTTTTTTTAATCTTTCGGCATCCATGTAATTCGAAACCGGAGTTCCGTTATAAGTTGCTAAACGTGTTAAAGGAATCATAGTGGTGTCGCCGTGACCGCCAATTACGTAACCCTGCACATCGGTAGCAGGCGCATTTAAGGCTTGAGATAAATAACATTTAAAACGTGAGCTGTCTAAAATTCCGCCCATTCCTATAATTCTGTTTTTTGGTAATTTACTTTCTTTTAATGCTAAGTAAGTCATTGTATCCATCGGATTACTTACAATAACAATAATTGCCTCAGGAGAATGTTTCAAAACATTTTCGGTAACATTTTTTACAATGCCAGCATTAATGCCAATTAATTCTTCGCGGGTCATGCCGGGTTTACGCGGAATACCACTGGTAATTACTACTACTTTGCTTCCTGCGGTTTTGCTGTAATCGCTCGTGCTGCCGCTAATGCGTGTATTGAAACCATTTAAGGTTGCAGTTTGCATTAAGTCTAAAGCCTTTCCTTCGGCAAAATTTTCTTTAATATCTAAAATTACTACTTCGCTCGCAATGCGATTTAAAGCAATGTATTCTGCACAAGTTGCGCCAACATTTCCGGCGCCGATAATTGAAACTTTCATAATTATTGGTTTTAAATTTTGTTTAAATATAAAGTATTTGAGGAACTAAGAAAATTATTTCGGAAAATTATTTTTTTACCTCTTCGTAATCAACATATTCCCCCGCATCGGGTTTTAATTCGCCTTTTTTGGGAGAAGATTGAAAATTACTTTCGCTATTAAAATTTTGTTGATTGGTAGAACCGCTTCGTACTTTTTTTGCAGAGGAATTAATTTTTTTGAAAGCATCCACCACTCTCCAAACCACCCAAAGAATAATTATAGTCCAGATTATATCTCTCATTTGTATCGCTTTTACAAGACAAATATCCGAAAAATTAGGATACAAAAAGCGTTAATTTTGACTAAAATCCAGTGAATTACTTACTTAAATACAAATTCCGTTCGCTATAAACATTCTGAAAATATTCGTCTTGCAAATCGTCAATAAAATAAATGGCTTCGCCGGTGCTTTTCATTTCGGGGCCTAATTCTTTTTGTATCTCCGGGAATTTCTCATAGCTGAAAACCGGAATTTTTATAGCGTACCCTTTTTTGCGGGGATTAAATTTAAAATCTTTCACCTTTTTTTCGCGCAACATCACTTTGGTTGCATAATTCACATAGGGCTCATCGTAAGCTTTCGCAATAAACGGAACCGTACGGCTCGCACGCGGATTTGCCTCAATAATATAAACCACTTCATCTTTTACAGCAAACTGAATATTAATTAATCCTACAGTATTTAAAGCCAACGCAATTTTTTTTGTATGTTCTTCTATTTGCTTAATTACTTTATCGCTCAAATCAAAAGGCGGCAACACCGCATATGAATCTCCTGAATGAATTCCGGCCGGCTCAATATGTTCCATAATACCAATAATGTAAACATCGGTTCCGTCGCAAATAGCATCCGCTTCCGCCTCAATGGCATTTTCTAAAAAATAATCGAGTAAAATTTTATTCTCAGGCAAATCTTCCAATATTTTTTGAACCTGCGCCCGTAATTCTTCCTCGTTAATAACAATTTTCATACTCTGTCCGCCCAAAACATAACTAGGCCTTACTAGCAATGGAAATCCTAATTCGCGCGATAATTTCACACCTTCATCCGCATCTTTTATAACACCAAATTTAGGATAAGGAATATTATTTTCTTTTAATAAAGTCGAAAAACTTCCTCTGTCCTCAGCTAAATCCAATGATTTAAAATCGGTGCCAATAATTTTTACGCCGTAACGGTCCAATTTTTCCGCAAGTTTAAGAGCAGTTTGTCCGCCCAATTGCACAATTACACCTTCGGGTTTTTCATAAAGAATTATATCGTAAATATGTTCCCAAAACACCGGTTCAAAATATAATTTATCGGCCGTGCTAAAATCGGTACTAACGGTCTCCGGATTGCAGTTAATCATAATCGTTTCGTAACCGCATTCTTTCGCCGCAATTACACCATGCACACAACTGTAATCAAATTCAATACCTTGTCCTATTCTATTGGGGCCGCTTCCCAAAATAATTACTTTCTTCTTATCAGAACGCACACTTTCATTCTCATCTTCAAATGTAGAATAGTAATACGGCGTTTTTGCCTCGAACTCCGCAGCACAGGTATCCACTAATTTATAAACGCGTTTTATTCCTAAATCATTTCGTTTCTTATAAACTTCACTCTCCAAACATTTTAATAAATGCGCCACCTGCCTATCGGCATACCCTTTTTGTTTGGCTTCATACAATAAATCTTTTGGGAGATTATTTAAATTATATTTTTCAATTTCCGCCTCCAGCGCAATAATTTCTTCAATCTGATTAAGAAACCAAATATCAATTCGCGTTAGTTTATGAATGGTTTCTATTGGAATTCCGATTTTTAAAGAATCATAAATAATAAATAAGCGGTTCCAACTAGGCCGTTCGAGTGCTTTTAATAATTCGGCCTTGTTTTTATTTTCTCTACCATCGGCACCTAATCCGTTTCGTTTAATTTCTAAACTTTGACAGGCTTTTTGTAAAGCTTCCTGAAAACTTCTTCCAATGGCCATTACTTCGCCAACAGATTTCATTTGAAAACCCAATTCTCTATTAGAGCCTTTAAACTTATCAAAATTCCAGCGCGGAATTTTTACAATAACATAATCTAATGTCGGTTCAAAATAAGCAGAAGTTGATTTTGTAATTTGATTAATTAGCTCGTCTAAATGATAACCGATTGCTAATTTAGAAGCAATTCTCGCAATAGGATAACCGGTTGCTTTACTCGCTAAAGCGGAAGAGCGCGACACCCGCGGATTAATTTCAATGGCAATAATTTTTTCCTCTGCATCATCACTCACTGCAAATTGCACATTACATCCGCCCGCAAAATTTCCAATACTGCGCATCATTTTAATAGCCATAGTTCGCATTTTTTGATACGTGCTGTCGCTTAAGGTCATTGCAGGCGCCACTGTAATACTGTCACCCGTATGTACACCCATAGGGTCAAAATTTTCTATCGAACAAATAATTGCTACGTTATCATTTTTATCGCGTAACAATTCTAATTCATATTCTTTCCATCCTAAAACTGCTTTATCAATTAATACTTCGTGTATGGGCGAAGTTTGCAACCCGCGATTTAATAAACTGTCAAAATCTTCTTTATGGTAAACTACACTTCCGCCGCTTCCGCCTAATGTGAAAGAAGGACGAATTACCAATGGAAAACCAAATTCCTGAGCTACCGATTTACCTTCTAAAAAACTTTTTGCAATTTTACTCGGCGCCATCGCAACACCAATTTCATTCATGCGAATACGAAATAAATCACGGTCCTCAGTTACTTTAATCGCCTCTACATCCACACCAATCATGCGCACATTATATTTTTTCCAAATGCCCATATCTTCACATTTCATAGCGAGATTTAAGGCAGTTTGTCCTCCCATAGTAGGAAGCACCGCATCAATTTTACGTTCTTCTAATATTTTTACAATGGATTTTACTTCGAGCGGCAACAAATAAATATTATCAGCAGTTACTTTATCCGTCATAATGGTAGCCGGATTACTATTGATAAGCGTTACTTCGATACCTTCTTCGCGTAAGCTTTTTGCGCTTTGTGAACCTGAGTAATCAAATTCGCAGGCCTGCCCGATTATAATTGGACCAGAACCGATAATTAAAACTGATTTTATGGAGTTGTCTTTCATTTTTTTGGTTGTGAGTTCGGTGTTGGGAGTTCGGTGTAAAGAAATTTTTCAAAACAAATCTACGAACTCCAAACCCCCAACTCTGAACTATTTAAATCGCGTAAAGATAATGGGATTGGAGGGTTTTTTAAAACAAGATATTCACGAGTTATTAAAATCTTATAATCCAATTTTGTAATTTGTTTAATTGTTGTTTTATTTGTGCTTGGAAAAATGATTTTAAATTATTTTGATAAGCGAAAACGTAAAGGCTCTCCCGAGCCGCGAATATAGTATTGAAAGCTATTTGTTTTCATTTTATCCCTGTAAAGGGACATTTTTTTCAATACATCATCAATAATTTATTAAACAAAATATGAAAATTTTAAAATTCGGCGGAACCAGTGTAGGAAGTGCAGAGCGGATGCAGGCGCTGGTGAAACTCGTCGTAAATAACCAGTCGAAATTAGTTGTGCTGTCGGCAATGAGCGGTACAACAAACATTTTGGTAGAAATTAGTGAAGCTTTATATGAGAGAGATGCCGCAAAAGCCAACGGAATAATTGATGAGCTTCAGGAAAAATATAAAAAAGAAATTTCGAAACTTTATCAATCGGAAGAATATTTAAATAAGGCAGATGATTTAATTACCAATCATTTTAATTATTTGCGCTCTTTTACTTTGGATATGTTTACCTCCAATGAAGAAAAAGCAGTTTTAGCACAGGGCGAATTATTAAGCACGGCTTTATTTCATTTTTATTTATCGGAATCTAATGTGAAATCGGTTTTGTTACCCGCTCTTAATTTTATGCGTATTGACGAGAATGAAGAACCCGATTTAAAATATATTGAAACTAATTTAAAAGCAGAATTAGAAAAACATCCCAAAGATATTTTATTTATTACGCAAGGATATATTTGCAGAAACGCCTTCGGAGAAATTGATAATTTAAAACGCGGCGGCAGCGATTATACAGCTTCTATTGTTGGTGCAGCATTGCGCGCAGAGGAAATTCAAATTTGGACCGACATAGACGGCATGCACAATAACGATCCGCGTTTTGTAAATAAAACTCATCCCATAAACGAATTAAGTTTCGATGAAGCTGCTGAGTTAGCTTATTTTGGTGCTAAAATTTTACATCCCACTTGTATTTTACCGGCACAAAAACGAAATATTCCGGTGCGATTAAAAAATACAATGGAGCCCGAAGCAGAAGGAACTTTAATTGCTAACCTCGATACAAAAGTGGGAATTAAAGCAGTGGCAGCAAAAGACGGTATCATTGCCATCAATATAAAAAGCGACCGAATGCTTTTAGCACACGGTTTTTTAAGGGCGGTGTTCGAAATTTTTGAACGCTACAAAACTTCCATTGATATGATTACAACTTCAGAAGTGGCAGTTTCGTTAACGATTGATAATTCAAAGTATTTAAAAGAAATAAAAAAAGAATTGGAAGAAATTGCCAATGTAGATATCGATGAAAATCAAACTATTATTTGTATTGTAGGAAATGTTCCCAAAAATAAATCGGGTTTTGGATTTAAAGTGCTTGAAGCTTTTAAAGATATTCCTTTACGGATGGTTTCTTATGGAGGAAGTCCGAATAATATTTCGGTTCTTATAAATTCGCAACATAAAAAAGAAGCGTTAATGTCGTTAAACAAAACTTTATTTAATTATTAAGGGCTATGTTTAACGACGATATCATAAAAAAATTAGAAAAACTGCCAACGCCGTTTTATTATTACGATACGGCGCTTTTAAAAAATACACTCGAAAAAATAAAAAAAATTACTGCGGCTAGTAAGTTTCACGTGCATTATGCTTTAAAAGCAAATTCAAATGCAAAATTATTGCAGATAATTCGTTCGTATGGTTTGGGAGCAGATTGTGTAAGTGGTAATGAAATAAAACGCGCCGATGAAACAGGATTTAAGGGTGAAAATATTGTTTTTGCCGGGGTTGGAAAAAGTGATGCTGAAATTAATTATGCTTTAGAAAAAAATATTTTTTGTTTTAATGTAGAAAGTATTCAGGAATTGGAAGTGATGAATGACTTAGCAAAAAAACAAAATAAAATCGCCTCTATCGCCTTGCGAATTAATCCCAATGTTGATGCTTATACTCATAAATATATTACAACAGGACTGGAAGAAAATAAATTCGGGATTAATCCTTACGAATTTGATTCGGTAATTTCCATTCTAAAAAATCTTCCCAACTTAAAATTAATAGGATTGCATTTTCATATTGGTTCGCAAATTTCGAGTTTGAGTCCGTTTAAAAAATTATGCCAACGTGTTAATGAAATTAATAAATGGTTTTTGAACAAAGGATTTGATTTAGCGCATTTAAATGTTGGCGGCGGATTAGGAGTTAATTATCACGAACCCGATTTAGAATCCATTGTAGATTTCGAAGCTTTTTTTAACGTATTCAAAGATTTTTTAAAGCCCAGAAACAATCAGAAAATACATTTCGAGTTAGGCCGTGCAATTACTGCGCAATGCGGAAGCTTAATCTCGCGCGTTATTATTATTAAAAAAGCCATCAATACTAATTTTGCCATTTTAGACGCCGGCATGACTGAATTAATTCGTCCGGCATTGTATCAGGCCTATCACAAAATTGAAAACTTAACTGAGTATTCCGAAAATAAAAATTACAAATACGATGTGGTTGGTCCGATTTGCGAAAGCAGCGATTGTTTCGGAAAAGCGGTGATGTTACCCGAAACTTTTAGAGGCGATTTGATAGCAATAAGAAGCGCCGGTGCTTATGGCGAAGTAATGGCTTCCCAATATAATCTTCGCGACAAGGCCCCTGCTTTGTACTCGGATGAGCTGTAAATCAGTTCTTTAATGGTCCGAAAAAAGGCGTTTTTATTTGTTGATTCTAAAAAAAACCTTATATTTGCATCCCTTTTTAGAGGGAAAATTTAATCTTTTAGCAATATGTCACGTATTTGTCAGATCACAGGAAAAAAAGCAATGGGCGGTAATAAAGTATCGCACTCTAATCATAAATCACCTCGCCAGTTTAAGGTAAACTTAAAACGTAAAAAGTTTTTTGTTCCCGAAACAGGAGAATGGGTTACACTTCGAGTGTCGACTACCGCTTTAAAATACATTAATAAAAAAGGAATTTTTGCCTGTTTAAAGGACGCCAAAGACAACGGCATTTTCACAGCATAAAAATAACGAATCATTTAATCATTAAATCATAGTCAAAATGGCACGCAGTAAAAACAGAATTCAAGTTATTTTAGAATGTACCGAACACAAAGAAAGTGGTAAGCCGGGCACCTCGCGTTACATTACTACCAAAAATAAAAAAAATACGCCTGACCGAATTGAAATGAAAAAATTCAATCCGATTTTGAATAAAATGACAATGCATAAGGAAATTAAGTAGAAAAAACGTTATCAGTTAACCCTTAACCGTTAACAGATAACCATTAACCGATAACCTCAACCAAAATGGCAAAGAAAGTAGTTGCAACACTAAAATCAGGAAAAGGAAAAGATTTTTCTAAAGTGATTAAAATGATTAAGTCACCAAAAACCGGTGCTTACACATTCAGAGAAGAAATCGTGCATAACGATCATATCGCAGAATTTTTAAAAGCTAAATAATGGTTCGGCCATTTCTCACCACAAGTATTTATCATAAATCAATATTAAATTTCTTTCCCGTTTTTGGAAAGAAATTTTTATTTTAAGGAGGTTCGTAAAATGGTTTTAAACAAATCAAAAATAATTTCTAGTGCAATAATTGGTATTGCTTTGGTAATTACAGCTTGTGTGTTGGGAAAAAGCTGGCGCAAAACACATTTTTCTTATCAAACTATTTCGGTAACGGGACTAGGACAAAAAGATTTTGTTTCAGATCTAATTGTTTGGAATGCGGTATTTTCAAGAACTGCAAAAACTTTAGCGGATGCCAATACTTTAATTAAGGAAGATATTAAGTTGGTAAAATATTTCTTGAAGAAAAAAAATATTGCTGACGCGGATATTACTTTCTCCACCGTAAAAATTAACCGCGATTATAAATCGCTTTACAACAACGAAGGTAATGTTACGGGAAATGAGTTTAACGGATTTACTTTAATTCAGGAAGTAATTATTGAATCGAAAGATTTAGCGGCGGTAGAAAAAATGGCCGGAGAGATTAGTGACTTAATTGAAAAAGGAATTGAATTCTCGGCACAGGAACCTGATTATTATTTTACCAAATTAAAAGATTTAAAAATTGAATTGCTTAAAGCGGCTACCGAAGATGCATTTGTACGAGCGCAAACTATGGCCGAAAATGCGAAGAGCGGCGTAGGAAATTTAAAAAATGCCACCATGGGCGTGTTTCAAATTACCGGACAAAACAGCAACGAAGATTATTCTTGGGGTGGTTCTTTTAATACCAAAGCAAAAGATAAAACCGCCAGCATCACCGTAAAATTAGAATTCGATTTATAATGGGATTCTTCACCAAACTATTCAGCAAAGAAAATAAAGAAAGCTTAGACCAGGGATTATCAAAAACAAAAGAAAGTTTTTTTGGTAAGCTGGCTAAAGTTGTTGCCGGAAAAAGTTCGGTAGATGCCGATGTGCTCGATAACCTCGAAGAAATTTTAATTTCGGGAGATGTGGGCGTTAAAACCACTATTAAAATTATTAAACGCATTGAAGACCGTGTAGCGAAAGATAAATACGTTTCTACCAACGAATTAAACAGTATTTTAAAAACAGAAGTGGCGGCGTTATTAAACGAAAATAATTCGGTAAGTAACGCTGTTAATTTTGATGCTGTCCTTGCTAAGAGACCGTATGTTATTATGGTAGTTGGTGTAAATGGCGTGGGAAAAACTACTACAATAGGAAAATTAGCATATCAATTTAAATTAGCAGGAAAAAATGTTATTTTGGGTGCGGCCGATACTTTTAGAGCAGCCGCCGTGGAGCAATTAATTATTTGGGGACAGCGTGTGGATGTACCTGTTGTTTCTCAGGGACAAAATGCCGATCCTGCCAGTGTAGCTTTTGATACTTTAAGCAGTGCCAAAGCAAAAGATTGCGATGTAGTTATTATTGATACGGCAGGACGTTTACACAACAAGGTTAATTTAATGAACGAATTAACCAAAATTAAAAACGTGATGAAAAAAGTTATTCCCGATGCACCACACGAAGTGTTGTTAGTGCTCGACGGAAGTACAGGGCAAAATGCTATAGAGCAATGCACGCAATTTACCGCGGCCACCGATGTTACTGCTTTGGCGGTTACAAAATTAGATGGTACAGCAAAAGGCGGTGTTGTTATTGGAATTAGCGACGAATTTAAAATTCCGGTTAAATATATTGGTGTGGGAGAAAAAATGACGGACCTCCAAATATTCAATGCACCGGAGTTTGTGGATAGTCTTTTTAATAAATCTTAAGATATATCCGAATTTTTTTTTAATATTGATGTAAATAAATTATTGGTATGAAAAAAATTCTGATAATAATACTCTTCGGCATTATTTATTTTCCTTCAGCTGGACAAGCGCCGGTATTTGATGATTTACTATTTGACGCTGATTCATTAACAAAATCGTATAAACCCAAGAGTAAACATTTTGCTTATTTTAAAGCAAAGCGTGGTGCCGGTGGAATTGTTACCAATTCTAAAGGCGATTCAATTCGTTCATTTCCCATAAGTGATATTGTTCTTGTATTTTCTGAAACAAAAGCGGGTTCAATTGCAAATCGCGAAGGAGCAAACAAAGAACGCTGGGAAAATCTTTTGATAGCCTACCCTGAATATTTTCAGCCGGGAACTACTTTAATAAATATGTGTCAGTGCAATGTTAACGGCGATACTGCTTCTTTTAGAAAAGCAGCAGGATTTTACGCTTACTTCACGGGCAAAGAAGAGCCTGTTGCCGAAGTGCCAAAAGTTGAACCTAAGAAAGTAACTTCGACAGGCTCAGTCACCGACACTAAAGAAACCAAGTCTGAAAAAGTAAAAGATGTTCACAAGGAAGAAAAAGTAGTTAAAGAAAAAAAAGAGAAACCTGTTAAAGAAGATGCTTCGACGGGCTCAGCATCCGAATCAAAGAAAGCAGAGAAAAAAGAAGAACAGGTTCACGTTGCGCAACCTCCGGTAAAAGAAGTTCAACCAAAAAAAGAAGGATATACCACCCCTAAGCGTTCAAAAGATCCGAAAGCTTGCAGGCCGCCTTGTTACGAAAACGGAGATGAAGACTTTAATAATTTTTTAAAGGATAATATTAATTTATCCAAAAAACAAAAACACCATAGCGGAGATTTGCTAGCGGTATTAAGATTGCAATTGAATTTAGACGGCTCTGTAAAAAAATCTTTTATTCAGGGATTGGATGAGGTATTTAATAAACAAATTGAAGCGATGGTAAGCAATATGAATTTATGGAACCCCGCGGTAAGAGGAGGAGTCACTATAAAGTCAGAAATTAAAATGACATTAAAATATGATAAATCTTCGCATTCGATAAAACCATTCGATATAAACATCATCCCACGGCCGGGGCCCGCCTGTAAATGCGTATCGGATGCTGCGATGTTTGGGGAGTAATAAATTATTTAGTTTCTTTTCGTTTTACGATTAACACCATTTCTTTATCCAATAATAAGTATCCGAATTCGTAACAATACACATAAGTGTTATTATTTTTTGTAAGAATTTGATTGGTGTAGAATTTAAAATTAAATCCTTTGTCGGAAAGTTTTTGTTTAGGTAGCGTCGTGGTTTCGCCTTTTAAATTTTCTTCGAGCAGGCGACGATTTTTTCGTAAAATATTATTTACGTTGCGTACATAATTATTGGTATCGCTGTTTAAACGATTATTGTGAGCATTGCGGCATAAATCGCTGCAAAACTTTTTATCTGAGCGCCCTTTAATAATTTCACCGCATTCGGTACAGATTTTCTTCTCCATTAAAAATTATTTTCTAAACCAATTAATAGTTCGTTGTAATCCTTCTTCAAATAATATTTCGGGCAGATAACCTAAATTATTTTTTGCTTCTGTAATATCTGCCAGCGAATTTTTTACATCGCCAAAACGTTCTTCGCGGTGAATGGCTTTTGCATTGGGATTAATTTGATTTGCGATAAATTCAAACATTTTATTTACGCTTACGCTTTGTCCACAAGCAATATTAAATACTTTTCCTAAGGCATTTTTATTTTCATTCAATAAAGCTTTTATGTTTGCCTGTACCGCATTATCAATAAAAGTAAAATCGCGGCTCTGTTCTCCCGAGCCGTTTATATAAACCGGTTCGTTTTTCATTAACGATTCAATAAATAAAGGAATAGCCGCGGCGTAGGCACCGTTAGGGTTTTGCCGCGGACCAAAAATATTAAAATATCTCAACCCTATAATTTCCATATTATACGTTGAAGCAAAGATGGCGGCGTATTGCTCATTTACTTTTTTACTAACTGCATAAGGCGAAAGCGGTTTGCCAATGCGGTTTTCTACTTTCGGACTCTCATTCAAATCACCATAAACCGATGAAGAACTTGCGTATACAATTCGTTTTACCTTATTATTTTTTGCAGCAATTAAAATATTAATGAATCCGGTGGCGTTGGCCTGATGTGTTGCCAATGGGTTTTCGATACTGCGCGGTACAGAACCTAATGCCGCCTGATGCGAAACATAATCAATTCCTATGCACGCTTTTTCGCAATCAACAGGATTAGTAATGTCGCCTTCGGTAAATTCGAAATTACTTAAAGATAAAAATGGTTTAATGTTTTCTAAATACCCTGTCGTTAAATTATCGAGAACACGAACTTTTTTGGCCTTATTATTCAATAAAAATTCTGCAATATGTGAGCCTATAAAACCGGCTCCTCCCGTAACAAGAAAAGTACTATTTTCTATTTGGTTATTTTTTAACACAGAGGTCACACAGGTTTATGAGTTTCACAGAGAAACGTTATCGTTTTACGTATTGAGCGTCGTAATATTTTTGGTATTCTCCCGAAGTAACATTTCTAAGCCACTCTTCGTTTTGCAAATACCAATCCACCGTTTTATCCAAACCTTCTTCAAATTGTAATGAAGGTTTCCAACCTAATTCTTTTTGCAGTTTTGTTGAATCAATGGCGTAACGTAAATCGTGACCGGCTCTGTCTTTTACAAACGAGATTAGTTTTTCATTTGTTCCTTCTGCCCTATTCAGTTTCTTATCCATTATTTTGCAAAGCAAACGTATTACATCAATGTTGGTCCATTCGTTATGTCCGCCGATATTGTAAGTATTACCGGGTTTTGTATTATGAAAAATTACATCAATGGCGCGAGCATGATCTTCAACAAACAACCAGTCTCTAACGTTCTCGCCCTTGCCGTAAATAGGAAGCGGTTTATTATTTTTAATATTGCTGATACAAAGCGGAATTAATTTTTCGGGAAAATGATTGGGACCATAATTATTAGAACAATTTGAAATAACAACCGGCAAACCATAAGTATCGTAATACGCCCGCACAAAATGATCGGAACTTGCTTTTGAGGCAGAGTACGGACTGTGCGGATCGTATGAAGTTGTTTCTGTAAACAAACCTGTATCGCCTAAGGAACCATAAACTTCATCGGTGCTGACATGATAAAACATTTTGAATTTTAAAGAATCAAGTTTGTAAAGTTGCTTTGCGGCATTTAATAAATTTACTGTTCCAATAACATTCGTATAAACAAATTCTAAGGGATTGGTAATACTTCTATCGACATGACTTTCGGCGGCTAAATGTATTACAGCATTAAATTTATGTTCTTCAAATAATTTATTAATAAAATTGGCATCAACAATATCGCCTTTAATAAATTTGTAATTTGGTTTATTTTCGATATCGGTTAAATTTGCCAGATTACCCGCGTAAGTCAATTTATCGAGATTGTAAATTGTAACATCGGGATATTTATTTACAAATAATCTCACCACATGTGAACCAATAAATCCTGCGCCGCCCGTTATTAATATTTTCATCATTTAAAATTTATCATTCAACATTTAAAATTTCTAAAGACTCCAATAAGTAAATGATTTTATTTTTCCCTTGTACATCCCTTTCACATCCACCACAATTCCGTTTTTATTTAAGATGCCCGAAAAATATTTATCATCAAAACCTTTATACTCTTTATGATTTACAGCTACAATTACGCCATCGTAACCTTTTCCTAATTTATTTAAACCAAAACCGTATTCATGCTTTAATTCATCGCTGTCGGCATGCGGATCAACAATTTCTACTTTCACACCAAACGATTTTAATTCTTTTACAATATCGGCCACTTTGCTATTTCTGATATCGCTTACATCTTCTTTAAAAGTTGCCCCCATTACCAAAACTTTACTTTTGCTGATATTTTTATGCGCAGCAATTATTTTTTTTACGCAGGTTTTTGCAACATAAAATCCCATACTGTCGTTTACATATCGACCACTATTGATAACACGCGCGTGATATCCGAGTTCTTCGGCTTTGTAAGTTAAGTAATACGGATCAACGCCAATGCAATGGCCGCCTACTAAACCCGGCGAGAATCTTAAAAAATTCCATTTTGTTCCGGCAGCTTCTAAAACATCGTAAGTATTAATTCCTAATCGCGAAAAAATAATAGAGAGCTCATTCATCAATGCAATATTTACATCTCGCTGTGTGTTCTCAATAATTTTAGCGGCTTCGGCCACTTTTATGGAAGATGCTTTATGAGTTCCGGGTTCTACAATAATTTCATACACACTCGAAATATTTTCCAAACTTTCTTTATCACAACCCGAAACAATTTTTAAAATTTTGGTAATGGTATGTTCTTTATCTCCGGGATTAATTCTCTCAGGAGAATAACCTACTTTAAAATCTTTTATAAATTTTAAACCCGAATGTTCTTCTAAAACAGGAATGCAATCTTCCTCTGTACAGCCGGGATAAACTGTAGATTCATAAACAACGTAATCGCCTTTTTTCAAAACTTTTCCCACTGTAGTGGAAGCGCCCAGCAAAGGTTTTAAATCCGGTAAATTATGCTCGTCGATTGGCGTTGGAACAGCAATAATAAAAAAATTAGCCCTCTTTAAGTCTTCTAATTTATGAGTAAAGGAAATGCTGCAACCGGCAAAATCTTTTTTAGAAAGTTCGTTACTCGGATCCACCCCATTCTGCATCATCTTAACTCGCTTCTCATTTATATCGAAACCAATAACTTTTACTTTTTTTGCAAAAGCCAATGCAATTGGTAATCCAACATATCCTAAACCAATAACTGCAATGGTAGAATTTTTTTTAATTATTTTCTCGTAAATATTCATAGTACTTTTTAATTATTTTTTTTAAATAAATTTTCGGGGCGCAAAGCATAAATACGTTCAATGATATCTACCACTTTTAATCCTTCGAGTGCGTTGGTTGAAATTTTATTTTTTCCGTTCAATGTATCAATTACATTTTCAATTACAAAATTATGATTGTTGGCAGAACCTTTGTAAGCCCCGTAATCGTTGGCAGGATTTGTAGCCGCTAACAAAGGCATTTTATAATCTTTAATATTGCAAATTTCAATTTGATCCATGTACTGTCCGCCCACTTTAACCGAACCTTTGCTTCCTATAATGGTCAACGACGATTCTAAATTTTTATCCCACACAGCGGTTGAATAATTTACACAGCCCATTCCGCCATTCACAAAATCGAAACTTACGAAACCGCTGTCTTCAAACGCCGTTGTATTTTGGTGATTAAAATCGGCGAACTTTGCCTGTATGTTTGTAATATCGCCGAACAACCAATACATAATATCTATCCAATGAGAAAACTGTGTAAACAAAGTACCGCCATCTAAATCCTGTGTGCCTTTCCAATTTCCTTTTTTATAATAACGTTCATCCCGGTTCCAATAGCAATTCAACTGCACCATGTAAATATCGCCAATGATTTTATTTTCAACTACCTCTTTTAACCAAACCGAAGGCGGCGAATAACGGTTTTGCATTACACAAAAAATAGTTTTATGTTGATGCAAGGCGGTAAAAACAATTTTTTCGCAATCGGCTTTTGTTAAGGCCATCGGTTTTTCGACCACCACATTTTTACCTGACTCCAACGCTTTAATAGCGTGCTGTGCATGTAAACCGTTAGGCGAGCAAACATTCACCACTTCCACTTCGGGATGCGCTTTTAGTAAGTCATCACTATTCTGATAAAATTTTTCTTTTAAATCCTCCAGTCCTAATTTATCTTTCTGCAACACATCGCACACAGCAATTAACTCACAATTAGGATTGCGACGCACCATTTCGGCGTGGCGTTTACCAATGTGACCTTGTCCGATGACTGCAAATTTTATTTTTTTATGCTGTTCCATCCTTTTTTACTCCGTGTTTGTTTTGTTTCAGTTTACGAATTCCTTTTTATTTATTTCCGGTTCGCTTGTTCAAATGTTCTATTGCTCAATTGTTCAAATGTTCGCTTGTTTTTTTTAAGAAACTCTCTTCACAAAATTATTTTCTAATTTATATTTCTGTCCGCTTTCATTACAGGCAGCATTTCCATCCTTATCAAATTCTAACTTGTGACCGAATTCACTCATCCATCCGGTTTGTCGTGCGGGATTTCCGATAACCAAAGCAAATGGCGGAACTGTTTTTGTAACAACAGCACCCGCACCAATGAAAGCGAATTCACCAATATCGTGTCCGCACACAATGGTAGCATTTGCACCAATGGATGCGCCTTTGCCAACATGTGTTTTAGAATATTCTGATTTTCGATTAACAGCGCTTCTTGGATTAATTACATTGGTAAAAACCATCGACGGGCCCAAAAAAACATCATCATCACAAATAACGCCGGTGTAAATAGAGACGTTATTCTGAACCTTTACATTTTTTCCCAAAACAACACCCGGCGAAATAACTACATTTTGACCAATATTGCAGTTTTCTCCCAATATGCTATCAGGCATTAAATGAGAAAAGTGCCATATTTTGGTTCCTTTTCCAATGGTACAACCTTCATCAATTAAGGCTGTGGGATGTGCAAAATAGTGTGTTTTCATTGGGGTTTGTTCAATCTGCAAACTTAAAAAGAAATGTTACAATGTACAATTAATATCGTTTTTAAATGGCACAATTAGTGTGAAAAAAACATTTTTTTGAAAAACACCTCTAAAAATCAGTCTACTTTAAACGATAATTTACCAACAAAATTATCAATTTTAGCGACTTTTTTTGAAAAAATTCAGAAATTTTTGTATTATATTTACATCCCTTTTGTGCGAAATAAAAGCGGATGGAAAATGACTAACTGTTATAAAAAAATTTCTTTGGTTTGCCTTTGTTTTTTGTGTTCAGTGTTTGGGAAAACTCAAACTTCGCTGGACTCCAATATTGATTCTTATATAAAGGATTTAAGCGCTGTTTGGAGTAAATACGATACTATTTCTTTTAACTCATTTTTTAGTGTAGATACCCTTGCCAAACCCACTTTTACCGTTTCTTTTTTTAATCCCGCCTCCAAACTAAAATCGTTGCAACTTCAAATTAACCGACAGGAACAACTCATAAAAAAGAAAGATTTGGGTTTTTCATTAAATGGTTTGTATCAATATAATTTTCAAAGACCATTTGCCGATCCTAATGAAATTATTGTATTCAGGCAAAAAGCAACTTTTGGTATTGATTGGGATTTTTTGAATAACGGCTTATACGAAAATCGGATTTTATTCGGACAATTAAAAAATAAATACAAAGCCATTAATGCTAAACGACTGGAAGAAAACGTTGCAAAATTTCAACAAAAAAACACAGAGAACATCATCAATTTTTTCAATAAACATAAACTTTCTGTTCTCCAAAAACGAAGAGAATTGGTGAATGACCAAAAACCCACAGTAGAAAAATTGTATGCACTTAAACAATTAACTACCGACAGTTATATTAAATTATTCCAACACGAAACCGATATTTACGGACAACTTAATTTATACCGGGGATATAATGATGCGGCGCGATTAATTTCGAGCGACAGTAATTCAATAAAAGAAACTCCGCCTTTGGTGGATATTGATGTTCAGAAATTGTTTCAGATTTCTAACATTACCACTCCCGACTCCTCTGTTTATTACGAAAAAGAATCTTTAAAGCAGGGAAGCTATTTTTTGAGAGACTTAACCTTAAGAGCTTCTCTTAAATACAATTATTACGATCTTTATAATAACACAACGCTAGACCGCAACTTTGTTTCTGTAGGAATGAATTTTTCGATGCCCTTGGCTTTTAATTATTCGAACAAAAAAGAGTTGAACCGTTTGAACGGCGAATTGATTCAAACAAAAAACACAGCCCCTAATCAGGATTTAAATTATATTCTTATAAATACGTTTTACGAATACCGTTACAAACTTAAACAGTATTTTAATTTTATTGAGAAAAGAAAAGCGTTTGGCGAATTGATAAGAACCGAACAGGTGAAAAAACAAATGGGCGACATTGAATTTAATCCGAACACCGCTTTATATATTTTAGATGATTATTGGTCAATTACCATTGAATTGCTCGATATAAAACAAGATTTGTATAAATTACTTCTCGCCATTAATGCCAAGCTTCCTAATCATGTTTTGAACGATTTTATTAAACCGGTCGAAATTGCACAGTATGCACAGCCGGTTGAAAAACCCTACCGAGCAATTTACATTTGGAGCGATGCATTTAAAAATCACGATGTACAAGTGCTTACTAATTATTGCGAGTTAAACGAATTCAGTCATCTTCTTTTGTCCTATAACACTACTAAAAGTCATTTGCAAAATGTAAATCAGTTTATTTCTAAAAATTATACTAAAAATATTGCTTTAATGGTTGGAAGCAATAAATTATTTACCAATGGAAATATTTCATCTTACCTCGATTCTTTAAAACAAAATATTAATCTCACTTTCATAAAAGAAATTCATTTAGATATTGAACCGCACACCATGGATGGCTTCAAAGAAAATAAAGATGCTTTTTTTGCAAAATATATTAAGCTATTAAAACTGGCGCAACAGTTTACCGGTAAAAACAAATTAAATTTATCGGTTTCCATTCCATTAAATTATCCCGAATCGGTACTCACCGAAATATTTAAATTATGCAGTAATGTGTATTTAATGGCTTATGAAAATGTGAAGCCTGAATTTATAAACGAAAAAATAAAAGAAGAAATTGCTTTAGGAAAAGATAAAATTGTAATTGCACTTCGCACAAAAGATTTCGAAAACCGTTCGGCCATGGACCAGCATTTTAAACTTTTCCAAATAAAAAAAATTGCCTATCACGATATTGATGACTTATTGAATTTTGATAATAAAAGTATTAATGTGAAAGATAAATGAGAATTGAGAATTGAGAATTTAAGTGTAAAAATTGTCAATCTTTAAAATTGCTCCGAAGGAGTGCCTTCGGCTTAAATTGTAAATAATATAATGAAAAGTATAAATTTTCAAAGAAACAAATCACTTATTCGTGTAGTAAACGAACCCGATAAAAAAGCGAAAAAACGCAATTGGGATAAGTTAATTTACATTGCTCTATTGGCGATTTTGGTGTGCTTTGGAACATATTATTTTATTGATAAGGGTTTTTTTGTGAATGCACAAGGTCAGGTTTTGATTGACGAAACTCACGTAAGATTAACCGATGATGTTCGGCTTTTAGAATATAAAGTTAAAGAAGGTGATAGCATCAGCATGGGCGATACTTTATTTTGCTACGCTTTTGGTTTAGATAAAGTAAACGGCACTTCAAGTATTGGCACCGATGGTTCAATAAATTTAAACGCCGGCGGTAATGAAGATATGTGGTGGTTTAAAGAATCATTTAGCATAAAAAAGAAAATAGCCACTAATAGAATTTCTCTCGAAAAAAATAAAATTTTAATTGATAGTTATGAAAAAGAAATAAAACGATTAACCAATGAAGTGGTGTTAGACGTATTACCAAAAACACGCTTAGATTATGCGCAAACACAAATACTAAATTTAAAAACCACCAATGCAAAATTAGCAGCCGAAAATAGTGAATTTGCAGGTTTAGCGAGCACCTTACATCCCTTCGATAATAAAGGGAGGGTTGATTTTGTTAGAAGCGGAGGCTCGTTAATTGGTAACGGTGGCTATTCGTTTTTTAAAGGCGGAACAGTAAGTAATTTCAGCGGTGAAATTTTAAGTGAACCTAAATTTTTTAGAGCCCCACTCGAAGGTATTGTTACGCGTGTGTATATTCGTCAGCACGAAACTGCCTTGAAATCTGAAACTATTCTCACCATTCACAAACGTTATCCCACCACCATTAAAGCATTTTTTGAACAACAAGATTTACGTTATTTCAAAGTGGGCGATATTTTTACTTTAACGTTCCCTGACGGGACCGTTAGTCAGGGTATTTTACGCCGTTTTTACATTGCCACTTATAATATGCCCGAAGAATTTCAGAAAAAATATGAATCTACCACCCGAGCCGTGGCAGCTGATATTTATCCGCTTACTAAAGAAGATTCCGATAAATGGTGTGCCTTTCATAAAATGAGTGTAGAGATTACAAAATTTAAATACAATTAATATCACAAATGGAAACAAAGATTTTAAATAAAAGCATTGGGTTTAAAGATAACGTACTTACCTACGGCGATTATTCTCTTTGTTATATTGAAACCAACGGCGCACTTAAAATTGATCACGTTGAGTTTTTTGACGCTGTTATTTTAGAATCGCGTGACGCTGATTTTGCCCGGTTGATAATTAAAAAAATTCGGAGTAGTTTCGACATCAACGTTTATTTAAAACCCATTTTTTTAATTAATCATAAGGAAACAACAGACAGTTACGTAAACGAATTGCACGACGGAATAATTTTTTCGTTCGATCAAATTCCTGAAAAAATAAATGACATTATCCATCTTCAAAATTTAGCCAAGCATTTAGATCATACACCTTCCAACTCTTTCGAAATTCAAATTTTTAAAAAAGCACTTAACTTTTTATACACGCGCGAAGACCGTTCATTATCGCCGGTAGTTGACCCGGCTTCTTTTCTCAGTTATTCTTATCCGCTGCTCTCTGTAAATTTTGAAACCTACGAAGAATCAAAAGTGCTCGATATTTTAGAATGGGCTTTTCATGAAGATTTAATATGGCCCGATTATTTCGACAGAGTGTATTTATGTAATAATTGTAAAACCGGACGATTATCCATTCGCGAAACTTGTCCTTCGTGCCAATCTTCTAATTTAAAACAAGAAGATTTAATACATCATTTTCCTTGCGGATATATTGGACCCATCTCCGATTTTAAAAATAAAGTGGATGGTTCTTTAAATTGTCCGAAATGTTCTAAAAGTATTCGCCACATTGGCGTGGATTACGATAAACCAAGCGTTATCAATCAATGTTTAAATTGTAATAATGTGTTTCAGGATTATATTGTGAAAGCAAAATGCACACATTGCAGTCACGATACCGAAGTTCAATATTTAATTCCCAAAGAAATTAATATTTATAAATTAACCAAGAAAGGTCGCTTGGCTCCGGTTACAGGAATTGTTACTTCGGGTTTTGAAATTGGTGAAGAGATTAGCGGTACTGTAGGATTTAGTACTTTCTCAACCATGATGCATTATGAGCAGCAGCGCATGAAATCAAATCCACAGTTGGTGAGTAATTATTCGGTATTGTATTTAGAAAACATTTTTGATATTCTTAAAACCATGGGTATCATAAAAGAAAAAGCATTGCTTTCTGATTTAGCGCAAATTATTCGCGATAACATAACGGCGGCCGATTACATTACTTATCAAAATCCATCCTTAATTTGCATTTGCATTAACGACGAAAAATTAGTGGATGCGCAAATTTTAACCCAAACAGTCATTAAAAAATTAAAAGAATTATTTCATAATAACTTCAATAATTTTGAGTTGACTGTAAAATCAAAAACACAAGCATTGGTGCTCACCGAAAAATTTGATGACCGACTAAGAGAAATTACCAAAATCCTTGTCGAGGAAATATGATTAATTACATTGATAATTTCTTTAATTATATTTTTGCCGTGGGGCCGACAAAATTAATTAGAGTGTTTTGGTTTTTTGTTTTTTTCGAATTTCTCCGCTTTTTTGTTCTTGAACTTGCTGTTTTGTTGATTTGGAAATTAACTTCTAAATCTAAATTAATAAAATACGACGAAGCCCGCACAAAATTATTTATTGAGCGGCCGCTTATTTCCATTATTGTTCCCGGTAAAAACGAGGGTAAAAATATTTATAAACTGGTTCGCTCAATGAGTGAACAAACTTATAAGAACCTTGAATTTATTGTGATTGATGATGGTTCGGACGACGATACCGAAATGATATGTAAAAGTCTGCAAAAAAACGGTTTGATTGATTTGTTTTTAAGAAACGATGTGAGAGGGGGAAAAGCATCGGCTGCTAATTTAGGATTTCGTTATTCTTCAGGAAAAATTGTAGTGCATTTAGATGCCGATTGTTCTTACGACTACGATGCTATCGAAAAAATTATTATTCCATTTTATTTAGATGAAAATATTGGCGCTGTGGGAGGAAATATTTTAGTGCGTAATTACGATGATAATTTATGTACCACCTTACAGGCCATTGAATACGCTGATACTATTTCGATAGGAAGAATTACCACCAGTTTCCTGGGATTGTACCGTGTGGTGTCGGGCGCATTTGGTGCTTTTAGTAAAGAGGCCTTAGACAGAGTTGAAGGTTGGGACATTGGCCCCGGATTGGATGGCGATATCACTGTAAAATTAAGAAAGCTGCGTTACAAAATTGTTTTTGAACCTGATGCAATTTGCCAAACGAGTGTGCCTAATTCTTACAACGGACTAAATAAGCAACGTTTGCGATGGGATAAATCCATTATCAGATTTCGGGTGAGAAAACATAAAGATGTATTTTTTCCGAACAACCTTTTTAATTTTTCCAATTTCGTTTCATCATTCGAAAATATTACTTACAACATTGTTTTAAATTTAAAATGGTGGGTGTATATTTTTGATATGATTATTAATTTTCATAATCTGTTAGGGTTTATTCTTCCCTTTAATATTTTGCTTTACACCAGCAGCAACTATTTAAAGTTTTTGGTTTTTTCTTTATTCCGCAAACGCAAAAACGAATCGGTGGCTTACTTTTTATTATACATACCTTGCATGGTTATTTATTTTGGATTGTATTTGCGTATTGTAAGAACCACTGCGTATATACAGGAATTCTTCTTTAAAAAATCATACGACGATCCGTGGAATCCGGCAAAATCATCGCGACACGCAAAGGAATTAGGAATATGATGGGGGGGTTAAAAAATAAAATTTCAATTGTTTTTCTTTTCTGTGGACATTTGTTATTTTCTCAGATTTTAAGGGCGCCGTTATTTTCTTTTCCCGC
Source organism: Sphingobacteriaceae bacterium (assembly GCA_023251725.1). GTDB lineage: Bacteria > Bacteroidota > Bacteroidia > B-17B0 > Aurantibacillaceae > JAHEYG01. Next base: position 64,078 of record JAHEYG010000004.1, read on the forward strand.
CGGATTCTACAGCGATTCGGTAATTATTAATATTAATAGCCCCGATGCAGGCGTTACCATTCGTTATACTTTAGACGGAAGCACACCAAAAATAACTTCTGCCATCTTTAGCACACCGTTAGTAATGAAAGACCGAACGCCGCAGTTGAACCGATTTTCAAACATCCCTACAAATCCCGGATTTAATTACCCAAAACCGGGTTACGATGTTTCCAGAGCCGATTCGAGAGGATGGCTACCGCCATATGGAACGGTTTTTAAGGGGACTGTATTAAAAGCGCTTTGTTTTAAAGCAGGAGCCATAACCACTATTGATTCGGTGAGCACCGCCACTTATTTAATCACCAATTTATTAAACACGCGTTATTCGTTTCCTGTTTTATCAATATCTGTCGACAGCGCTGCTTTTTTTTCGGATAGCACCGGAATTTATGTTTATGGTATAGATACCGCTGCTCAGGGAAATTATAATGTAGATAAAGCTAATCGCAAAATTCACATTGAGTTTTTTGAAACCGACGGCACTAAAAAATTAAAACAATATTGCGATGCGCGCATTCACGGCAACGGCGGGCGGCATGCGCCTCAAAAAAGTTTACAACTTATTTCTTCTAAAATTTACGGTGTAAAAAAATTCGATTATAAATTTTTTAAAGATAAAATTACACATGTGTTTAACCGCCTACTTCTTCGTAACGGAGGCCATCGACCCGATTGCATGCCGCGCGATGATATTGCCACCGAAATTTTAAAAGTCTCCGAAAATAATGATGTACAGCATGTGCGGCACGCTGTTGTTTTTTTGAATGGCGAATATTGGGGCTTGCAAAGTATACGCGATGTGTTCGACGATAATTACTTGGCCAATAAATTTAATTTAAAAAATTATAATTTCGTTGTCCTCAAGGAAACCGGAACACTTGATGAAGGATTGCCCGGCGATGAAATTCCTTATCAAAATTTATTAAGTTTTGTTCAAACTAATAATTTAAATATTTATTCTAATTATGCACAAGTGCGCGAAAAAATCGACCTCGAAAGTTTTACCGATTTCCAGTGCTCACAAATATTTTTGGGAAATGGCGATTGGCCCAATAACAATACCAAATTCTGGCGCTATAAAAGGGCAGTTAACGATACTTCAGTAAATACCATTTACGACGGCAAATGGCGCTGGTTTATTTTTGACATGGACGCCGCCTGGGGCGGCGATTGCACCGGCTTCTATCCAAATTTTAATGCGGTTTTAAATGCCTTTGATATTTCTTACAACAGTTATACTGCCATGTTGCGTAATCTTATTTTAAACACTTCTTACAAAAATTATTTCATTAACCGTTTTGCTGATTTATTGAACACTACTTTTTTAATATCAAGAACAACTTCTATTATCAATTCTCAAAATGCTGAACTGAATCCCGAAATGTTGGAGCACGTAAATCGTTGGCGGTATCCTTCGGTAGCCACTACACTTTTGGCTCGCTCAACCGAAACACCGTCGCTTACCAAATGGAATGCGATTAATTCGGGGATGTTGAATTTTGCTTCACAACGGCCTGCTAAAACGTACAAACATTTTTTAAATTATTTTTTACTTGCCGATACTGTAAAAACCACACTTAATGTAAACGATTCAACAAAAGGTAAAATCAGAATTAACAGTTTGTATTTAGATAAATGGCTGGTTGGCGCAAACCCGAATGTGTATCCCTGGAAAGGAACTTATTTCGATGGAAATAAAATTCAATTGGAAGCCATTGCTAAACCCGGGTTTAAATTTTTAAATTGGAGCACGCCTTCTTATACCACCACCAATTTAAACCTCAACGTTACACAGGATACAAATATTACTGCGGTGTTTGCCGTAGACAGCAGTTTTAAACCGCTGCATTATGTTTTTATAAATGAAATAATGGCCAGCAACACAAAAGGTATTGCCGACGATTACAACGAAAAAAATGATTGGATAGAAATTTATAACCCTAATAATTTTACAATTAATCTTTCCGATTATTATTTGACCGACTCTGTAAATAACAAAACAAAATTTCAGATAAGCACTAAACGTTATCCGACGCACAACATTAAACCTAAGGGTTTTTTATTATTATGGGCCGATAATGATGTAGAGCAAGGAAGTTTACATTGTAATTTTAAATTAAGCTTAGCCGCCGGATGCCTGTATTTAATTTTACCGGATGGAAAAACAGTAGTGGATTCTATTTGCTATCCCACACAAAAATCGGATATATCGTGGGGAAGAGAAAAAGACGGCGCCGATAAATGGATCGATTGGGATGTGCCCACTCCCAACGCCAGCAATCTTAAAATAATTAAACCACCTTACATCGGCGATTTATTGCTTTATCCCAACCCGGTAAAAAATGGTGAACTTTTAAATTTTACTTATTTAATTTCGGCCAATGTGTTTAATGTATTGGGACAAAAAGTTTCTGAAATTAATAATTCAAATATTTTAAATGTAGAAAGTTTTGCTTCCGGATTTTATTTTGTAAAAATAATAGACGGCCCCGTTTTAAAATTTATCAAAATAAATTAAAAACTATATTTTATTCCAAGCCCCGAAGAATTAATTGTAATTGAAACATCGTTCAAAATCTGGTCTAAATGCTTATTCCTAAGTTTTACGTTTAAATAAGTCATGGCAGCATCAAATACCAATAAAGCGCTTCCCTGCACAATAAACGAATTGCCAAAACCCGAGCACAAATTGCGGTCGTTGATACTGCTTTGGTTTTTAGATACTTCCTTTAATAAAAATCCTGCAGTAATGTAAGTAAGATCCAGCATGGCATTGGCAAGAAATACTTTTTCGGTTTTTGTATGGTCATTTAAGAGCGAAATTTTCGACTTATACTCTTTATTTTTAGCTAGTAGCGAGGGCAGAGCAATCCCTAAATTAATTAATCCCCATCCTGCATTCATGGCATAAAAATACTTTTCTTCGGGCAAATTCGATGCAAAATATCCTGCTCCGCTCGCAAGGTTAATTGACGCCCAAGTGGTTAGAACAGTCATTCCGCGTTTACTTAATTGGTACCTTTTATCTGCAAAATCCTTAATGAGATAACCACTTTGTGCCCTTAAACTTACCACGTATAAAGAAAATACGACCACTTTTAAAATGTTATACATTTTATGTTTCATATATTTCCTTTTATTTTTATATTTGAAAGGTCAAAGTTAAATTTATTAAATAATTTATAATTGTGGATATGATTTCAGGTTTATTTAAAAGAAAAGTAAAAAGCGCGCTTATCGCGGGAGCTTTATTAGTTGCTGGTAATTCTTACTCACAACTTGGTCTTAGTTGGTCAGAAATGGGTCCGGATGACGTGGCCGGTCGTTGCCGTGCAATGATTATTGATAACACCGATCCTACCGGAAACACCATGTACGCCGCTGGTACAAGCGGTGGTATTTTTAAATCAACGGATGCTGCAAACAATTGGGCTCCTCTAAACGATCAATCGGCCTCTTTAATAGTTTCCAGTATGGCACAGGCTCCTAACGGCGTTATTTACGTTGGTACCGGCGAAACATTTGCTCGTGGTGGTGATGGTTCAGGATTAACCGGCTTTATAGGAAAAGGTTTATACAAATTCTCGCCGGGTGCAACCAGCATCACTTTAGTGAAAGATTCAGCTTTATTTGGCAATATTAATGAGGTGGTGGTTGACCCAACTTCCAATAATAAAATTTATGTTGCGGGCGATAGGGGTTTATTTGTTTCAACAGATGCTGGTGCCACTTTTGCTTTAGGAAACACTACAGTTTCTGCTATGGACGTTAAAGTTACGCCCGACGGAACGGTTTATTATTCGGAAGGAACAAAAACAAGTTCTACTTCGCAAGTTTGGAAAAGTGTCAGCGGTACAGTGGGTACATTTTCTAATATTACCCCAACACTAACTACTAATAACGGACGAATCGAAATTGCAGTTTCACCAAGCAATCCTAATTACGTTTATATCTCCATTGCAAAAAAATTCACACCATCTACTCTTATTGGTGGCGGTTTATATGCATTTTACGCTTCTAATGATAAAGGCGTAACATGGAAATTAATTATTTATGGAACGGCTCAATTAGATCCATTAACCAGTACAACCAGCAGCTCTTCCAGTTTCGGAGATTATTGCAATACTTTAGTGGTTGACCCTACAAACCCGGGATCGGTTTACATTGCCGGTTATGTTATTTATAACTGGAGACAAATTTCGGGCGCCGCTTTTGGAACAGGTGGATGGACTCAAATTGGAACAGAATTTGGTGCCGGTATCTTTCCACTATTTGTTCATACCAAAGTTCACGATATTAAATTTCTTCCTTCTAACTCTAAACAATATTTCATTGCTACCGACGGTGGTATTTACAAAACAGTATCGCTAACTAATGACCCTTATTTTTGGCCTACTGCTTTTTTACCATTTAATAAAGGTTTTAATATTTCTCAATTTAACTCTGTTGCTTATCAAAATTTTCCTAAAAACATTGCAGCAACCGGAAGCCCGAGCCTTAACCCGGCGGCAGGAGTAGCCGGTGGTACAAGCGGTAACGGACCTTGTTATTTACCCGGTACTTTAAATACACTTCAAACTTCTGTTGGTTATACAAGCGTTGATTCTTATCAGTCAGATTTTTCTAAACTTTTACCTAATGCATTATTCGTTTCAAATGGATACGGCTCTATACAAAGAAGTAACGATATTGCCAATGTACCCCCATCTACTTTTTACGATGCTCCTTATAAAGTAGGGGCTGCCGGTGGACCGGGAACAACTACTTTTGCCAATGAAATAACCCCAATGAGATTGTGGGAAAATTACGGCAATGTTGCTCCTCCGGTGGATTTTGCTATTGTGTATGATGTGCCTATTAAAAGCACTTTTGTAAATACCGGCAAAAACACATATTCGTTTGCTATTAATAGTACCCGACCTCAGGCAGCAGCAAAATATGATACCGTTTATATTACAGCTACCAGTACTAAAAAAGAAGGAATGAGTAATCATCCTGCAACTTACAATTACACAGTTGCTAATACTTTGCCGGTGGGGCCTACAGCAGTTACCGCAAATACAGTTACCTCTGCTGTAACTTTTACTGTTGTTAATACAAGACCAAACGCAAATATTAAATATTCTTCTATTGTAATGACTTCAACACCCATTCCAACCAATATTGTAGCGGCACAAAGCGTAACTTTTACTCCTGTTTATACAGGTAGTGTTGTTACGAGCGTTCTTACAACAGCCACTGCAACTGATAATGCAATATTTATTACTGCTACACCATCTGCTACTCCAACTGACAGTATGCATTTTACTTTTGATATAGCGCCTGATAATATTTCTTTAATTTCTTTTCAATTTAATTATCTGCCTACACAAACTCAATTTGTTTTAGCCACTACTCGGCCCTCTAGTATTTGCAGGTACGATACCATCGCGGTAAAATCTACAAATCCATTACAAACTTTTACTATTTTACCTAAATACGATTACAATGCAAATGTGGTTTCTTATGCTTTCTTAGGAACAGGAGGAAATACTTTAGCAGTTGGCAATAACACAGTTACTCCATACGCATCTCTTACTGATAGTATTCGTTTCACGTTTAATACCGCTCCTCTTTTGTCTTCTTTAATTACCGTGCGAACGCATTTAAGATATGTACAAAACATTACTTTAGTTCCAACTTATTCCGGATCTACAGTTACCGCAGTTGCTGCCATTGGTTCGGCTAATACGGTTTCTCCTATAAATAATTTTGTTTATCCTCTAAAGAGTTTAACAGATAGTATTAGATTTTATTTTAAAACCAAACCGGATGATTCGTGTACCATATCTTCGGTAGTTAAGCTAAGATATAATTCGGGCGATTATGTTACAGTTAACAATACCGATATAAGTAATAGTTTTTTTAAAGACAGTTTACTTCTTACCAGTACACTTACTTCAAACAGCATTCCGCCTTTTGTAAAAATTCCTTTAAGAAAATCGGCACGAATGGCGGTGGGAATTACCGCTGCGGTTTATGTTGTGAAACGACCATTGAATTTTGCTATTAATCCTGACTGGGTTAAAATAGCAGGTAAAAATTCGCGCCCGGATAGTGCATCGGGAATGCCAGCAAAAATATATAGTAATACTCCTGCTGTTCCTATTTTAGGTGCGGTTACAAGATTAGAATGGGCTGTTGCCGGAAGCGAACTTTATTTTTCTACAAAAGTAAATGACAGTACTTTTTATATGTACCGCACTTCGCATTTAAATTTTATTGGCGATTTATCTTCGGCCGATTATAGCGGTATTTTTTCAACCGATTTAGATTCTGTTACACTGGTACGAAAAAGCGTTCCGCAAAGAACCACTGCATTAGGTAAATTTAAATATCCAATAACCAGTATTTCGGTATTGGCTAACAACACCGGAATTTTAGTTACTACCGGTGGTAATTACAATAAAACTTCTACTGTGTATTCAAGTATTGGCGATGTTAGAACCGCAAATACCAACACGGTTGATAACACCACTAACTTTACCGATAAAACAGGAACAGGTTTACCAAAAACACCAGTTTATTCTTCCTTATATGAAATGACTAATAATACTCACGTATTAGTTGGAACAGAACAAGGCATTTATTCTACTTTAGATATTACTGCTCCGAGTCCGGTTTGGGCGCAAGAAAATGTGGGAGCAAGTAAATTACCAAATGTTCCTGTGTTTCAAATACGCCAGCAAACATTGCCTAACTGGTTATCATCTAACTCGGGTGTAATTTATGTAGCAACACACGGCCGTGGATTGTGGTCGACCGATAAATATTTAGCTCCTTACTCTATTGGAGTAAATGAAATTCAAAATAATAAAGCAAAGTTTGATTCGAACATTCGTTTGTATCCGAATCCGGCGAGCGATGCCACCACTTTATGGTTTAACCCGCTAGGAGATGCTTCTTACAAAATTACTGTTTACGATTTAAGTGGTCGACTGTTATTTCAGGAGAGTACAGTAAAATTATTAGAAGGTGAGCAACTATTTACCCTGAACACTACTTCTTTAAACAGCGGTGTTTATTTTGTAAATGTAACCGGCACAAATAATTTTAATGCCAATGCAAAATTCGTTATTTCTAAATAATATTTTTAATGTTTAATAAAAAAACCCTTCTCGCAAATCGAGGAGGGTTTTTTTTTGAGAGCTATTAGCAAACCGTTATACACCTGTTAAAATGAAAAATAAAATTATTCTTCCTATTTTATTTTTGTTGGCGTTTGGTAACGGACAAGCTCAGAAAAATAAAAAAACTTCTGAGGTAGAAAAATGCAAGTTGGTACACGATGTGGAAACGAATCTTGATTTGTATAAAAATCTGGAAGTGTATCCCGAACTAATGGATGCTACTGTTGATTTGGATGAGTTTGTTATTTCCAATTTTAAATTGCCCGTTAAAGAGTACGACAAAAAATTAAAAATAAAATTTATTTGGCTGGTTGAGAAAACCGGAAAATGTACATTTTTAAAACTTAGTTTTCCTAAAGATGATAAAGAAATGGAAGAAGAAACAAAACGAGTGGTTAATTTAATTCCTTTATTTTCTCCGGCCCGATGCGGAAATGATTCGGTACCCTGCAAGGTTGATTTTGAAGTGGGAGTAGCGAGATTAAAAAAATAGTTTCAGTTTTATTTAAAAATTTAAAAGCCAAATTATTTAGGAATTTACTCCGGCTTTTGTTTCACGTTTACTAGGTGTAGAAAATCGTTTGCTCAATAAAGAAGCAGGTTCGAATAATAAACAGGGGATGTTCTTGCAAATAAAAAAATAAATTCGTAAAATTGGTATAATTTTAAAAAATAAATTTTGAAAACGCTTGCTTTTTTTTCTGCCCTTTTTATAAGTTTTTGTTCTTATTCTCAAACCATTGAGCACAGCAAAAATTCACTTTCGGCTATCATTAAATCTGACGGAACTTTACAAGGCACTACCGGTGTTAACGTGGGATATATTTTAAACGATGGCACCATTCAAAAAGCTGATCATACTGCAATAGGATTTATTACTGCCGAAGGAAATATACAAAACGGAATTTTTGACAATGTTGGATTTGTTATTAAAGGCGGAACGGTACAAGATGCAAATCATAACACTATTGGATTTGTAAAAGATGATGGCACCATACAAAATGCAAAAGAAATTATTATTGGAAAAGCGCCCGGCGTAAAAAAAACCTGGGCAGCAGTTTGTTTCTTTTTTTATAAAGTAAATTAATATTATTTGATGAAAAAAAATATACTTTCCCTTTTATTATTTGGATGTACGTTTTTTTTAAACGCTCAGTGTACTGTTCAATTGGATGCGGTAGCAAATGCGAATGGTGCCTGTTTCAATGATAATAATGATGTCAGGTTTTAAAAAAGCAGGAATACCAATGGGACCAAATATAGAACCACCTAAAACTGTTCCCGATGGTGTAATTGCAGTAAATGGTTACGCAAACCG
>JAHEYG010000070.1 GCA_023251725.1 Sphingobacteriaceae bacterium
TATTGAAACGCCTATGGATAATTTAATTACGGATGCAGTGATGTGGAAATTTAAAACCGACATTGCTGTTTCTAATGGATTTCGTTTTTGTCCGCCATTGGTTCCCGATCCAAAAACCGGACTCGCCAATATTACACGCGATTATTTATGGAGTATGTTGCCGGTAAATTCAGAAGTAAAAACGGCCGATGTAAAAGGGAAACAAATTTTAAACTGGCTCGAAAAAGAATTAGAGAATGCGTTTTCGAAAGATGCCACCAAAAGATTTGGCGGATGGTTTGTTCGATTTAATGGCATGCAGGTAACATTTACAATTGGAAACGAAAAAGGAAAACGTGTTCAGCAGGTTTGTATTAAGAATGAAATATTGGATCCCGAAAAAATTTACACCATGGTTGCCTGTGAGCGCGATGGCGATCCCGATAATGTTCTTTGTCGCATGTTGAATGTACACAATCCGGTTAAACAAGGAATTTTATTACATAGTGTGCTAGAAGATTATTTAGCAGAATTTTCGCCGGTATCGCCAAAAATTGAAGGTCGCGCAATTGCAACCGATGCACCCGATACCCTTTTAACGCAGGCTTTAGCAGGAATAAATTATCAATTCAGATAAATCACCAATGAAAAAAAGTTTTATTTTAATACTATTGCTATTAGGGAATTTAATTTTTTCCCAAATAAAACCATATCCCATCATTCCCCAACCTATCTCGATCAATGAAAATGAAGGGTACTTTTCACTTAATCCACAAACTAAAATAGTTTTTAAAGATCTGAATTTACAAAATGATGTAATGTGGCTCAATTCCAATTTTTTTAAAAATTACGGATACATGCTCCAGCTAGTAAATGTAACTCCTCTTAACGGAAATTATATTTCATTCGAAAAACCCGATTGGGAGGCAGGATACAAAGAAAACTACCATCTTAACATTACAGAAAAAAATATTTCCATTATGGCCGAAGCCGATGGTTCCGGATTTTTTTATGGAATGCAAACTCTTATTCAACTTTTAATTCCCGAAAAAACAAAAACAACCCGCCTGCCGGCGAGGCAGGAAAAACAAGCCGCCTTTACAGTTCCGTGCTTATTAATTAAAGATTATCCACGGTATCAATGGCGCGGAATGCACTTAGATGTTTGCCGCCATTTTTTTCCTATCGATTTCATTAAAAAATATCTTGACTTGATGGCGATGTATAAATTCAATGTTTTTCACTGGCATTTAACCGAAGATCAGGGTTGGCGCATCGAAATAAAAAAATATTCGGCATTAGCACAAATCGGCGGATGGAGAAAAGGTTCAATGATTGGTGCTGCTAAAGAAAAAAAGTTTGATACACTTCGCTATGGCGGTTATTACACACAAGAAGAAATAAAAGATGTAATTGCTTACGCGAATCAACGGCACATTACCATTGTTCCCGAAATAGAAATGCCCGGACACTCAGTTGCCGCCATTTCTGCTTATCCCTTTTTATCCTGCAGCGGAAAACAAATTCCTGTCGAAAAAAGTTGGGGTGTTTTTAATGATGTTTATTGTCCGAAAGAATTTACGTTTAAATTTTTAGAAGATGTGCTCACAGAAGTGATTCAATTGTTTCCGGGAAAATATATACACATTGGAGGAGATGAGTGCCCGAAAGACAGTTGGAAAAAATGTGCATCGTGTCAGGCTCTCATAAAAAAAGAAAATTTAAAAGATGAAAACGGTTTGCAAAGTTATTTTATAAAACGTATCGAAACATTTGTAAATTCAAAAGGAAAACAAATTATTGGCTGGGATGAAATTTTAGACGGCGGCCTCGCACCCAATGTTGCCGTAATGAGCTGGCGCGGAACTGACGGTGGAGTTGCCGCGGCTAAGCAAAAACATTTTGTAGTGATGAGTCCGGGTAAACCGTGTTACTTCGATCACTACCAATCCAAGGATAAAAAAAATGAACCACTGGCCATTGGAGGATTTAATCCGCTCGATTCGGTTTACAATTACAATCCTACTCCAAAGACTTTAAATGCCGAAGAACAAAAATACATTATGGGCGCTCAGGGAAATGTTTGGACTGAGTATATTACAAGTGAAAAACAAGTTGAATACATGGCGGTTCCCAGGATGTGTGCTTTGGCAGAAGTATTGTGGACACCACCCGAAAAGAAAAATTTTAATAATTTCATTGAGCGATTAAAACAGCAACTGCCAACATTTGATAGATTAAAAATAAATTATGCTAAACATTTTTTAAAAGTAAAATAATAATATGACTACAAGAAGAAAATTTTTAAAACTATCGGCGCTTATGGCTTCGCTTTTTGCTTTTAATAAAACAAAAGCAATTGAAACAATTTCTAAAAGCAACGGCAAACAAATAAAACCCGTTGTGCTTTCCACGTGGAAACACGGTTTAGCCGCCAATGAAGGCGCGTGGAAAATTTTATCCTCTAACGGTTCGGCCCTAGATGCTGTTGAAAAAGGTGTAATGGTTACCGAAGATGATTTTACAAACTTAAGTGTAGGATTAGGCGGATTACCTGACCGCGACGGCTGCGTTACATTAGACGCCAGCATCATGGATGAAAAAGGAAGATGCGGCGGGGTTGCTTTTTTGGAAAGAATAAAACATCCTATTTCTGTTGCAAGATTAGTCATGGAAAAAACCGCACACGTTTTATTGGTGGGATCGGGCGCGCAAAAATTTGCACTGGATAACGGATTTAAATTAGAACCAAAAACACTTTCGACCGAAGCAGAAAAAGCTTATAAAGAATGGTTAAAGAAAAGCGAATACAAACCAATGATAAATATTGAAAATCACGACACCATCGGAATGATTGCTATTGATGCTAATGGAAATCTTTCGGGTTCGTGTACAACCAGCGGACTCGCTTACAAAATTCACGGTCGCGTTGGTGACTCTCCTATCATCGGCGCAGGAATGTATGTGGATAATGAAGTGGGCGCGGCCTGTGCAACCGGCGTTGGTGAAACTGTTTTAAGAATTTGCGGTTCGCATTTGGTGGTTGAATTAATGCGTCAGGGTTTATCGCCTGATGACGCGTGTAAAAAAGCAGTGGAGCGATTAATTTCTAAAAATCCGAATTATAAAGAGGTGCAGGTTGGATTTTTAGCTCTTAATAAAAACGGAGAACACGGCGCTTATGCTTTGCAAAAAGGTTTTAATTACGCTCTTTATTCGAACGAAATAAAAAATCAAATGTTCGATTCCAAAAGTTTTTTGCAATAATACATTGAGTAAAATTTTAGAAATAGCTTGTTTTAATTTGGAGTCAGCCTTAATTTCGCAGAACTCGGGAGCCGACAGAATTGAACTTTGCACCAATTATACAATGGGCGGGCTCACACCTTCACATGCAAAAATTTTAGAAGCGCAAAAACAAATTCAGATTCCTGTTCATGTTATTATTCGTCCGCACGCTAAAGGATTTGTTTATTCTGTTTCTGAAATTGCTCAGATGAAAAATGATATTTTGTTTTGCAAGGAAAATAAAATTGACGGAATTGTCTTTGGTGTTTTAGATTCTGTGAATGAAATTGACATAAACATTTGTAAGGCATTAATTTCATTGGCAAAACCAATGTTGCTTACATTTCACAGAGCCATTGATGAATGTAATAATATCGAAAAATCCATTGAGCAATTAATTGAATTAGGGTTTGACAGGGTTTTAACTTCGGGCGGTAAAAACAATTGCGTAGAAGGTTTAGAAATTTTAAAAAAACTACAAAATAAATTTGGAAATAAAATTATCATTCTGCCCGGCGGTGGAATTCGCTCTTCCAACATAAATGAAATAATAAATACGACGGGCTGCAATGAATTTCACTCTTCGACACTTTTGGTGAATGACCTGATTGCCAATTCACAGGAAATAAAATCGATGAAAGAAATTTTGAATTCGTGAGGCCATTTATTTCAATATTTATTTTATTGAGTTATTTTTGCGATGCACAGTTAATAGAAAACATTGATATTAATTCGAGCACTCTTAATGATTGGTATTTCAGAAAAAAAGGTGATTCCGAATGGAAAAGAGCCGAAGTACCCGGATGCGTTTATACTGATTTGCTGAGAAAAAAATTAATCGCTGATCCGTTTATTGGTGAAAATGAAAGTAAAGTTCAATGGGTAGAAAATGAAAATTGGGAATACAAGACTGAATTCACTATTGATGAAAAAAAAATCAAAGAATTTAATCGCTGCGAATTAACTCTAAACAGAATTGACACTTATTGCAAAATTTATTTAAATGATTCGCTTATTTTTAATTGCGATAGTCAGTTTAGAGAATGGAAAAAAGAAATAAAAAAATATCTGCGCGTTGGAAAAAATAAATTACTTTTTGAATTTGAATCCTCCATAAATAAAGCAAAAGGATTAGGCGCGAAACTTTCTTATAAATTACCCGGCGATGAAAAAGTATTTAACCGCAGCGCACAATTTAATTATGGTTGGGATTTTGCACCGCGTTTTGTTGGCTGCGGAATTTTACAGCCCGTAAAACTATTATTTTGGAAAGAAATAAAAATAAATGATTTTTATTCAGAGCAAACTTTCGTCAGCAAAGATTCTGCCAATTTAATTGCGCACGCTAATGTTGAAGCAAATATTTCTACAACTTATACCTTCCAAATACAAACTAATAATCAAAATAATCGTGTTTACGTTTCTAAACCAATAAAATTAAATAAGGGAATAAATAATTTAGATTTTAAAATTACCATTGAAAAACCCGAATTATGGTGGTGCAATGGTTATGGAAATCCGCGATTATATATTTTTGAATTATCAGTTGCCTCCAAAATAGGAAAAATTTCTTCCATTAAAAATATTGGTATTCGAAAGATCGAATTGGTTCAGGAGAAAGATTCAATAGGGAAAAGTTTTTATTTTAAATTAAACGGTGTTCCGGTTTTTGCAAAAGGCGCCAATTTTATTCCCCCCGACAATTTCTTAACACGCACGCGCGATTACACTTTTCCGCTCACAGCAAAACAATTAAATATGAATATGCTTCGTGTTTGGGGCGGCGGTACTTACGCAAGTGATGATTTTTATTCGCAATGTGATGAAAATGGAATTTTAGTGTGGCAGGATTTTATGTTTGCCTGCGCCATGTATCCCGGCGATTCTTCATTCACAAATAATGTAAAACAGGAAATAAAAGAACAAATATTGCGTTTAAGAAATCACCCATGCATGGCATTGTGGTGCGGTAATAACGAAATTGATGAAGGCTGGCACAATTGGGAATGGCAAAAAGAATTTAAATATTCTAAAACCGATTCTGCTAAAATTTGGAATGATTATAAAAATTTATTTGAAAATATAATTCCAAAAATCGTGAAGGAAAATAATTCGCAATGTTTTTATTGGCCTTCGTCGCCGAGTATTGGTTGGGGACATAAAGAAAGCTTATTGCAAGGCGATTCGCATTATTGGGGAATTTGGTGGGGCAAAGAACAATTTGAAAATTACGAAAAAAAAGTGGGGCGTTTTATGAGTGAATATGGGTTTCAGAGTCTGCCGGTCTACTCTTCATTTCAAAATTTTTGTTCTGAAGCTGAATTGAATTTAACTTCGTCCACAATAAAATACCATCAAAAAAATAAAGATGGTTTCGAGAATATCAAAACATACATGGAAAGAGATTATAAAATTCCGGAAAAATTTGAGAATTATATTTACGTTTCGCAATTGCTGCAGGCTAACGGAATGAAAACAGCCATTGAAGCGCATCGCATAGCAAAACCAAATTGCATGGGAAGTTTATTCTGGCAAATGAATGATTGCTGGCCGGCGGTTTCGTGGAGTGCAATAGATTATTATGGCGAGCCTAAAGCATTTTATTATTATGCGAAAAATTTATTTAATACGTTATTAATTTCAATTCACAATAAAAATAATTCATTGGATGTTTTTGTGATTTCAGATTCCATAAATAATGTGAATGGGAAATTATCACTACAACTTCTTAATTTTAATAGTTCAGCTTCACTCACTAGTAATTTAATATGGAAAAAAACAATTTCTTGTTCCGTTACTAATTCAAATAATTTCAAATATTCTGTTCTTAAAAAAGAATTACCTCCCTTCGACACAGTTTCATCTTATCTTAATTTAAAATTTATAGTTAATGGTGAGGTTTTAGCGAATTCGAATTTCCTTTTTGCAAAACCGAAAAACCTCCTTCTTCCCAAAGTAAATCTTATCGTCAAAAAAATAAATAATGACACTTTTGAAGTTAGTAGTGACTTATTTGCAAAAGATGTGTATTTGTACAGCGAAAAAGGTGGAATTATCCTCTCACAAAACTTTTTCGACTTAAAAGCAGGTGAAACAAAAACTATTACCATTGTAAAACGAAATTCACTGACAAATAATCCCGAACTTCGTGCAATTGTTCTTAATAATCTTTAACTTTAAAGTCTAAATTTTAAGAAATTGAAAAAACTCATTTTACTGCATTTATTTTTAGCAATCACTTTTATCAGTGTTTCTCAAACCTCCCCAAAGTGGTCGCATTTCGACCCCACCGTTTTTGCAAGAGCTAAAAAAGAAAATAAATTGGTATTACTTCATTTGCGTGCCAATTGGTGTCACTGGTGTCACGTAATGGAAGAAAAAACTTATACCAATAAAAATGTAATCGCTTATCTCGCTAAAAATTATATTTCCTGTATGGAAGATCACGACGAGAGGCAAGATCTCACCAGTTTATATTCAGATTACGGATGGCCCGCCACAATTATTTTTGATTCGAACGGTAAAGAAATTTTTAAAGAAGCAGGATATATTGCGGCTGATGAATTTTTACCAACGCTCACTAAACTAAGAAAAAATCCAAAACCTTTAGCAAGTGATTTGCCCACCTTCGAAACCAAGCCAAACAATTCGGCTCAGCAAACTTCTTTAAATTTATTAAAAGAAAAATACAGAAACTCAATGGATTTTAATGGCGGCGGTTTTGTATTCGGACAAAAATACATCGACTTCGATACATTCGAATACACTTTCTCTCATTACAAATCCGATTCGCTTTCAAAATGGCTGACTAAAAGTGTTGTAAATTCTACAGGTATTTACGATAACCAATGGGGCGGCGTTTATCAATATTCAACAAATAACGACTGGAACCATGTGCATTACGAAAAATTATTATTTATTCAGGCACGTTACATAAAAATGTATTGCTGGTATTATAAAATTTTTAAAGATGCGGAAGCTTTAAAAAAAGCAGAGGGAATAGTAAAATATGTGAATCGTTTTTTAACTTCTCCCGTAGGAGGATATTTCAGTGCACAGGATGCAGATTTAATTAAAGGAGAAAAATCGCACGAGTATTTTGCATTAAGTGATGCCGAGCGAATGAAAAAAGGAATTCCCGCCATTGACAGTAATGTTTATACGACCGACAATGCACAATACGCCGAAGCATTAACTATTTTGTGGGCTACCACCAATAATCAAAAATATTTAACCAGTGCGCTCGATGATATTGATTTTTTAATTACAAAACGAAAATCAAACAATGCGTTTATGCACGGAGCAAAATATAATTCCACTGTTTCGTTAAAAGATAATATTTGTGCATTAAAAGCTTTGCTGCTTATTTATCGCACAACGCAAAAAGAAACTTATAAAAAAGAAGCACGACAAATTGCAGAAAATATTTCAACTACCTTTTATTCGGGCAAAGGTTATTTTTATACTTATGTGGGAAGCAGTGCGCTCAAAGCAAGTTACAATGTGCAGGAAAATATAGAAACCTGTCGATTATTAAATTATTGTTCCCATTTTTTTAATGAGCCCGCTTACAAAATTAAAGCAACAGAAACTTTTAATTTTTTAACCAGTAAAGAATTATCGGAAGTGATTTCAACTGAACCCGGAATACTCAGTGCTTCCGAAGAAATAAAAGACGAGCCCATTACTGCAGCCTTCATGCAAAAAAAAGCTTCTTTATCGAAGGACGATCCTTTAAAATACGATTACATCCGCGAATGCATTTCTTTTCCGCATTTTTATTTTAGCAGCGCCATTTATAATAAAGAAAATATTATTGAAGACAAAAAAGAATTGTTCGAATCGTTTGATGAAAATTTTACTGTACTCTGCACTTCTTCCTATTGCAGCTCACCCATGTTTACAACAAAAGAATTTTTAGATTTTTTATATAAGCGGGTTTTAGATACGAAATGAGAAATTTTATTTTACTTTTTACATTCGCATTTAATTCTGCGCTTTTTAGTCAGCAAAATTTATCTTCTTATGTAAATCCTTTTATTGGCACGGGCGGACACGGACATACTTTCCCCGGCGCAGTATTACCTTTTGGTATGGTGCAATTGAGTCCGGATACGCGCGTGGATGGAAGTTGGGACGGTTGTGGCGGTTACCATTATAGCGACAGCATTATTTACGGATTTTCTCACACGCATTTAAGCGGAACGGGTTGCAGCGATTACGGAGATATTTTAGTAATGCCTACAGTGGGTGAACCAAGTATCGATAATAAAATATATTCTTCAAAATTTTCTCATCTTAAAGAAAAAGCAAACGCCGGGTTTTATGAAGTGAGATTAGAAGACGATAATATAAAAGCAGAATTAACTACAACACTAAGAACCGGAATTCATAAATATACTTTTCCAAAAACCGTTAAAGCAAATATTATTTTAGATTTATTGCACCGTGATAAAACGCTTGATTGCGGATTGAAAATTATTGACAGTGTAACGGTTTCGGGTTTTAGGATAAGTGAAGCTTGGGCCAAAGAACAATATGTTTTTTTTGTGATACGCTTTTCGAAACCGTTTAAAAAAATAAAATTCGCCAGTGCCAAAAAGTTAAAATTGGAATTAACTGAAACAGAAAAAGCCGAAGGTGCTGGTTTTGAATTTGATGTCAGTGATGGGAAACCGTTATTAATTAAAGTCGCCCTCTCTCCCACCGATGCAAATGGTGCCTTAAAAAACTTGGAAGCAGAAGCTAAGCATTGGGATTTTGAAAAATATAAAAAAGAAGCGGCCGATGTTTGGAATAAAGAATTAAATAAAATTGTTATTACAGATTCTGATAAAAATAAATTAAGTATTTTTTATACTGCGCTTTACCATTGTATGATTCATCCGAGCATCAATATGGATGCGGATGGGAAATACCGAGGGCGTGATAATAAAATTCATCAAGCCAACGGATTTACTTATTATTCTGTTTTTTCTTTGTGGGATACGTTTAGAGGATTGCATCCGTTATTTACTATTCTTGAACCAAAGCGGGTAAGTGATTTTATCAATACCTTTTTGTATCAATATAATGAAAGTGGTCGTTTACCAATGTGGGAATTATCTTGTAACGAAACCGATTGCATGATTGGTTATCACGCTGTTTCTGTAATTGCTGATGCTTTTGTAAAAGGCATACGTGGTTACGACACCGTTAGTATTTATGAATCTTTAAAAGCGGCAGCAAGTTACAGCGGATACGGAATTCCTAAACACGCTAAAAATGGTTATTTGCAAATAGATGACGAATCGGAAAGCGTTTCTAAAACCTTAGAGTATGCTTATGATGATTGGTGCATTGCTCAAGTAGCACAAAAATTAAATAAACTTAATGATTACAATTATTTTATTCGCCGCGCACAATCTTACAAAAATGTTTGCGATGCTTCTTCGGGATTTATGCGCCCACGGAAAAACGGCGGTTGGTTAAATCCATTCGATCCCAAAGAAGTAAATAATAATTATACCGAAGCCAACAGCTGGCAATATTCGTTTTTTGTACCACAGGATATTGATGGATTAATTGCAATGTACGGTGGCGATAAAAAATTTGAAGAAAAGTTAGATAATTTATTTACTACTAATCCCACAACCACCGGAAGAGAGCAAGCAGATATTACCGGGCTCATCGGTCAATATGCTCACGGTAACGAACCGAGTCATCACATGGCGTATTTATACAATTACATTGGTAAACCTCAAAAAACAATTGAACGGGTGCATCAGGTTTTAAATAATTTTTATAAAAATTCGCCCGATGGTTTAATTGGGAATGAAGACTGCGGACAAATGAGTGCCTGGTATGTATTGAGTGCGATGGGATTTTATCAGGTTTGTCCGGGTACGACTGAATATGTTTTAGGGGCGCCATTTTTTAGCAACCTAAAAATTAATTTAGAAAACGGAAAAATATTTGAAATAACTTCTCCCAAAATAAATTTAAACAAAGGTTCAGATTTTGTAAATGGCGTGACTCTGAATTCAAAAATAATTTTATCTGCTTACATTGCTCACCAAAACATTACGAATGGAGGAAATTTAGTTTTTAATTTTACTTCTAAAAACGACACCGCCAATAAATATGGCATAAATAAAATTAACCGGCCACGCACAAGCATAAACAATAATATTCTCATTCCAGTTCCGGTAATTATTAGCGAATCAAAATCTTTTAAAAACAAACAACCAATCGAAATTCAAACGGGCTCTACTCTTAATTTAAATTTAGTTTATACAATTGATGGCACTGAGCCTACTAAAAGCTCGCCGCTTTATACTAAGCCTTTTTTTATTGACAGTTCAAGTATAATAAAAGCAAAAAATTATTCTAAAACCGACAGCAGCAAAACTACCACCGGTAATTTTTACAAAATAAATAACGATTGGAAAATTTCTATAAAATCGGTTTACTCAAAACAATATTCAGCCGGTGGCGATCAGGCACTGATGGATGGAGTTTATGGAGACGCCGATTGGCGTAAAGGCGATTGGCAGGGATATCAGGCGCAAAATTTTGAATGCGTAATTGATTTGGGGAAAATAAAGGAAATAAAAAAAGTGTCGAGCAATTATGTTCAGGATACCAAGTCGTGGATTATTTTTCCAACGGAAGTTGAATATTTTGTTTCTAACGACGGCAAACAATTTATTTCATTGGGGAAAATTGAAAATACGATTAAAGCTGATGATTATAAAATTCAGATAAAAAACTTTGAGTTAAATTTAAAAACAGCCAGCCTCGGAAAATTCATTAAAGTAATTGCTAAAAATTTCGGAAAACTGCCTTCATGGCACATTGGGGCAGGCGGCGATGCTTATATTTTTATAGATGAGATTAATGTAAAATAATAATCCGTAAATCTTGTTATCTTTGATTTGCTAAAATGAACTTTTCTAAAAAATATTGCAACAGTCTTACCTCGTACTCACGTTTTGTTACACGCGAAGTAAAAATGGGTAATTTGTACATTGGTGCCGATCATCCTATTTGTGTGCAGAGTATGACCACAACGGATACCATGGATACCAATGCCACAGTTGGACAAAGTATCAGAATGATTAATGCAGGTTGCGAATTAGTAAGAATTACCGCGCCCAGTTTAAACGAGGCAAAAAATTTAGAAGAAATAAAAAAACAATTAAAAGTAAAAGGATACAACACTCCTATTTGTGCAGATATACATTTTACACCTAACGCTGCCGAATGGGCGGCTCGCATTGTAGAAAAAGTTCGAGTTAATCCCGGTAACTATGCCGATAAAAAGAAATTTGAAACTATTGAATATACAGATGCTTCTTATGAAGCAGAATTAGAGCGAATAAGAAATCGTTTTACCCCACTCATAAAAATTTGTAAAGAATACGGAACGGCAATGCGTATCGGAACCAATCACGGATCATTGAGTGATAGAATTTTAAGCAGATACGGCGATACACCATTGGGAATGGTAGAAAGTGCTTTGGAGTTTTTACGCATTTGTGAAGACCATAATTATTACAATATTGTGTTATCGATGAAAGCCAGTAATACTTTAGTAATGGTGGAGGCCTACCGACTGTTAGTTTCAAAAATGATAGAATCGAATCGTAATTATCCTTTGCATTTAGGAGTTACCGAAGCGGGCGATGGTGAAGATGGCAGAATAAAATCGGCCGTTGGTATAGGAACTTTATTGGAAGACGGATTAGGCGATACCATTCGTGTTTCATTAACCGAAGAACCTGAATTTGAAATTCCGGTTGCTAAAACTTTAGTAGAAAGATATTCGCAAAGAAAAAATCACAAAGAAATTCCGCTTTCAACTATCAACCATCAACTATCAACTCTCCCGTACAATCCCTATGAGTATAACCGTCGACCAACACGTGAAATAATTAATATTGGAAATCATAACGTTCCGAGAGTTATTGCCGATTTTAGTTTTAAGAAAGAAATCACTGCGGCAAGTTTATTTGGTGTGGGATATAATTATTCCTTTCCTAATGATAAATGGAGTTTAAGCGACATGGCTGTGGATTATATTTATTTGGGAGATAAAGAGGCGAATTTTGAAATCCCCGGAACTCTCGGATTTATTTACAATTCTGAAGTCTGGAAAAAAAATAATCATAAAGACAGAACTTACCCTTTATTTTGTGAGGAAGAATATTTTCTTAGTTCGGAACGCTCTGCGGTTTTAAATTTTGTTGCCGTTGATATTAATTCTCTTAAACCGGAATTCATCACCAAAATTAAAAACGAAAAAAACATTGTTCTAATTCTCGATACCTTTAACGAACACGCTATGGCGGAATTGCGAAGAATCGTTATTGAATTAGATCTTCACCAATGCAATATTCCCATAATTATAAAACGAAATTATTATAATTTAAGTGAAACACAATTTCAATTATATTCTTCTACCGATATTGGCGGCTTATTTATTGATGGTTTTGGTGATGGAATTTGGATAAAGCAGAAAGATTGTGTTTCCATACAAATTTGCAATTCAACAGCATTCGGAATTTTACAAGCCACAAGAACCCGAATCAGCAAAACCGAATATATTTCATGCCCCAGCTGCGGACGAACATTATTCGACTTACAGGAAACCACTCAAAAAATTCGCGAACGCACCCATCATTTAAAGGGAATAAAAATTGGCATTATGGGTTGTATTGTTAACGGCCCTGGTGAAATGGCAGATGCTGATTACGGCTATGTAGGAACCGGAATAGGAAAAATTTCTCTCTACAAAGGCAAAAAAGTCATTAAAAAAAATGTAGCTGGCGAAAAAGCGGTGGATGAATTAATTTCGCTTATTAAAGAAAACGGCGATTGGGTGGAGAAAATTTAATCTTTATATTTGAAATTCTGAAAAAGCTTTTTTTTATATTCATAATTATTTCGGCCTTCATTTGTCAATCGCAAAACCCATACACGAGAGCAAAATATTATTTTTCTAAAAACGATATTGAATCCGCTTTAGCTTCACTTGATTCTTGTTCCTCTGTAAAAGAATTAGCCGACAGCGCTCTTTATTTTAAAGCTTATCTTGCTATTAAAAATAATCATTTAGAAGATGCTCAAAATTATTGTCACGAATTACACAAAAGAAATAAAGATTATCATGAGGTGTGGTTTTTAAAAGGACTCATTTCATCACTCAAACAAAGGCACGCCTTAGCCGCCGAACAATTTACCAAAATTTTAAATTATGAGCCACATCATTTAAAAGCATTATATAATCGCTCCTTATCAAAAGCCATGCTCGAAGATGTGGAAGGCGCCATCAGCGACCTCAACCAATGCATTAAATTAGATTCTAACTATATCAACGCGTATTATTCGCGAGCGTATTGGCTCGAAACCCTCGAAAATCACGAAAGCGCTATAAATGATTATCAAAAAACAATTGCGCTCGATAAAAATTTTAATGAAGCTTATTTGGGATTGGCGTATGCTTTCAATAAAAAAGGAGATAAACAAAAAGCCTGCGAAACTTTACAGCAAGCTATTGATAAAGGAGTAACAGTGGCTCACGATTTAAAAGAAAATTTTTGTAAATAACTGAAAAAATTCAGCTACATATTTATCCTACTTTCACTCACGGTTTTCGTAAAAGGACAATTAGCAGTTACCTTGCAAAAAACCGATAAAGAATGTTACAAGGGAAACGCTTCAGTTTCGATTCAAAATGGAGTTGGTCCGTTTACGATTTTATGGAGTACCGGTTCTTCTTCGGTTTCAATAAATAATCTTGCTATCGGAGCATACAGTGTTAATATAAAAGATGCCGCTCTAAAAGACACCACCATTTCTTTTAATATCGATTCTATTCCTTGTCCGGTTGGGATATCGAATTTTTTTACGCCTAACGACGATGGTTATAATGATTTATGGTTTATTTCAAACACAAACTTTTTCCCGAATTTCGAACTATTTGTTTTTAATAAATGGGGGCAAACTGTACTTCATCAATTTGATATTTATTTTCCGTGGAACGGAACCTCCATTGGTCTTCCCATCCCGGACGGAACATATTATTACGTTTTTTATTTTGATAAAAATAATAAGAATAAAATTTTAAAAGGCGACGTAAATATTTTAAGATGAAACATTTTTTTCTGAATATTTTTTTTATTTGTGTAGTGAGTTTCGCTTTGGCACAGCAAACGCCGCAATATTCGCAATATGTTTTAAATAAATACGGTTACAATCCTGCAGCTGCCGGCACCAGTTTAAAAAGCGCATTTGATATAATGATTGGCGTGCGCCGACAATGGATTGATATTAATAATGCTCCCCGAACCAATTTTGCTTATTTGAATTATACTTTCATTCCTAAACGCAGTTACCGTAAATGGCATAACATAGGCGCTTATGTTGATCAGGAATCAGCGGGAATTTTTGCTAACAATAGTTTTTATGTTTCTTACACTTTTCATTTAATGCTTACCAAAAAGTTAGTTGCTTCGTTTGGTGTATTTGCAGGTATACGCCAGTTCGCTATATCGCGTAGCTCAGTAGATGGAAATGATCCTGCGGTGGCGAGAAGTGTTTCCACACCGTTATTTGTTGGACCGGATATTGTTCCGGGATTCAGATTATATAATAAAAAGTTTTTCTTTGATGTTTGTATTCGACAAATTACCACTCCGGCTCAGTCGACCGGCACTTTGCAAATTGGAAATAAATCGAAACTTCCTCCGGTGCTCTATGTTTCTTTTGGAACGAGAATTTATTTAGAGCACGGCTTTGAATTGGTTCCCAGTTTTAACCTGCATTCAACTTTTACTTATATTCCTTCTGTGGAAGGAAGTGTAATGCTTAAATACCGAAACAATATTGCAATTGGCGCTTCGTTGAGAAATAATAGTTTTATTGCCGCCATTGTTCAGGTTCGTTTTTTAAAAAATGTTGTTTTTGGAGCAGCTTACGATTATTCAATTAACCAACTCAACATTGCCGCCCCCAATACTTTTGAGTTTATGTTGGGATTTACGCCCATGGAAACCAGAGATAAATTTGCAAAAAGCGGAAACGTAGCTAAATGTCCTGCACTTGATTTCTAAAAATTATCTTTTCGCCTTATACCCAACTTCTTTGTGTGGCTTCGGATTTTCTTTTTTATCGATTAATTCATCGAGGTATTCAAATACCAATTCAATATTTTTACCATGATTATTCAATTTGTTTTTGATCTTTTCAATTTCCAATCGTAAGTCCGTATTATCCATAAATATTTTTTTCATTCGGGTAAAAATTCTGATGATTTGAATATTTACTTTTATCGCTCTTTCACTGTTTAAAACGCTTGAAAGCATAGCAACACCTTGTTCAGTAAAACAAAATGGCAAATTGCGTAATCCCATTTTCTCAGAATTGGATATCGCAAATTGCGACATCCAAATTTCGAGCTCAACTGCTGTCATTTTGAACATGAAATCTTCCGGAAACCTATTCGCATTTCTTTTTACAGATTCATTAAGGCGCCTGGTTTCAACATCATATAATTCAGCCAAATCTCTATCCAACATTACTTTTTGTTCTCTTAAAATGTAAATCTTATTCGCAATTCTATCATCCGACACTATTACTTCCAATTCCTTTTTCATAATTTTGAATTTAATAAAGAACAAAATTAATACACAAAGCCAAAGAGTGTTGCTATAAATTGTAGCAATTTCAAAAAAAATGGAGGTACAAATTTTGCAATTCCAATTCTCATTCCTATTTCAATCCATTTAAAAATAAAATCTTCATGAAAACAAACTAAAAAAAAATTACAAAAAGTATTCGCAGTAGTTGGTAATACCAATTATAAATAATATTTAGTCCAATATTTGCATATTGGAATTTTTTGTATTACATTTGGACTATATAATAATTATAACTATGGCTTTACCACTACAGATTTCCGTCAAAGAAA
>JAHEYG010000005.1 GCA_023251725.1 Sphingobacteriaceae bacterium
AACCAATCACAACTTTATAAGCGTTTCTTGCTGCGTCAATTGCTTGTGTTCCATTAGTAGTTGTTAGCGCAATAGTTTTTCCTTTTACATGATTGCCCATATAATCGTAAGGAGAATTTCCGAAATCAAAACCTTCCAGCTTAATTGCATTTCGTTCGGCACCGGCCAACATGCCTTCTTGTTTATATTTCATTGCTTCTTCAACGGTAGCAACGGGAATAATTTTTTCGGCACCGTTATGAAAAGCCACACAAATAGCAGAGGTAGCACGAAACACATCAATAATTACAACAATACTTTCTTCATCTTTATAAACCGAATATAAGTGCGGCGAAAAGCAAGTATCAATTTTATATAATTTTTCTTCGCTCAATTTATTTTTTCAGGAATGGAATTTTTGTCACTTTAGCCTTTATTAATTTTTCGCGAATGGGAATAAATATTTCGGTATCGGCTTTCGCAAATTCGGGTTTCACATATCCCATGCCAATAGCTTTATTTAAAGAAGGCGATTGAGTACCGGAAGTTACTTTCCCAATGATATTTCCTTTTGAATCGGCAATTTGATAATCGTGACGGGGAATGCCGCGATCGATCATTTCAAATCCCACCAACTTACGGTCTGCACCTTGCGTCTTTTGATTTTCAATATTTTTACGGTTGGTAAAATCTTTTGTAAATTTAGTAATCCAGCCTAAACCCGCTTCAATGGGCGAAGTGGTATCATCCAAATCATTTCCGTATAAACAAAAGCCCATTTCTAAACGCAATGTATCGCGCGCACCCAATCCCACAGGTTTAATATTAAATTCTTTACCTGCTTCAAAAATCGCGTCCCATATTTTTTCGGCATCGGCATTTTCAAAATAAATTTCAAAACCTCCCGCGCCTGTATAACCCGTGTTAGAAATTAAAATATTATCAATGCCATTAAATTTCCCTTTCACAAATGAGTAATACGGAATATCGGCTAAATTAAAATCAGTTAGTTTTTGTAAAGTTTTTTGCGCATTGGGGCCTTGAATAGCTAGCAAAGAAGTTTTTTCGGAAATATTATGCATCTCCACTCCCCAGGTATCGTGTTGTTTAATCCAATTCCAATCTTTATCGATGTTAGACGCATTTACTACTAACAAATATGTTTTGTTATCCATACGGTAAACCAATAAATCATCAACAATTCCTCCTTTATCATTGGGTAAACACGAATATTGCGCTTTGCCATCGGTTAAAACCGAAGCATCGTTGCTGGTTACTTTCTGAATTAAATCTAAAGCGTGATCGCCTTTTAAAATAAATTCGCCCATGTGACTCACATCAAAAACACCAACGTTGTTGCGCACCGCATTGTGTTCGTCAATTAATCCGGTATAAGAAACCGGCATGTTGTATCCTGCAAAAGGAATTAATTTTGCGCCGAGTGCAAGGTGTTTATTGTATAGAGCTGTATTTTGCATAATAAAATATTTAAAACAAAATTACAGTTTTTATAATAAGAATAACGAATTAAAAAAATCTAATGGAAGATTAATCATTTAGTCCTCAGTTATTTAAACCAATTAACAAAAAATAGATTTTTGATTGGAAAACAGAACATTATTTTTATGAATACGCCACGTAACCCTTCGCTATAAATTATGTTATAATGCAGAATAATTTTATGAATAAATTTTTTACCGCAGTAATCATAATTTTTTTTTCTTTGGGATTGAAATCGCAATCGCTACAAATTTCGGCTAACGTGCAGGATACCCTCGCCAAATCACCTTTGCAAAATGCCATAGGAATGGTAATTCGTTTAAATGATTCTACATTAGTAAAATTTGGAAGAACCGATAAAAATGGTTTTTTTAAATTGCAAGGGTTACCCATTGACACTTACATTGTAATTATTTCGCACCCGCAATTTGCCGATCAAACTTTTATTGTGGTGGGGAGCGAAAAACAAAATGAATTTGATTTCGGAAAAGTAATTTTACCTCCCAAAACAAATACACTTAATGAAGTAACTATTTTTGCTTACCGCGATAAAGTGTATTACAAAGGAGATACTTTAATTTACACGGCCGATTCGTTTAAAGTGCGGCAAAATGCAACCGTTGAAGACCTGCTTAAAAAATTACCGGGTATTAGAGTAGATGCCAACGGAAAAATTACAGCGCAGGGTAAAGCGGTAGATCAGGTATTGGTGGATGGCGACGAATTTTTTGGAAGTGACCCTACCATTGCCACAAAAAATTTAGGAGCCAATACAGTTGAGACCGTTCAGGTGTATGAAAAGAAAAATGAAAATACCGATAGTAAGGATGAGACCGTTAAGGTGATGAATTTAAAATTAAAAGACGAAGCTAAAAAAGGATATTTCGGAAAGATTAGCGGAGCCGGAGGAACCGATGCCTTGAATACAAAAAATTTTTACGAGGGAGAATTGTTGGTGAACCGTTTCAAAAAAAGTAGAAAAATTTCTTTGTTCGGCTTAGGAGCAAATAGTCCGCGCCAGGCTTTTGCATGGAGCGATGTTTTTCAATACGGACTGAACAATGAATACAATTCGTCGCAGAATGAGGATGGTAATTCGATGATGTGGTTTAACAACGATGCCGCAAGCGGTGTGCCCCAAACTTTAAAAACCGGGTTTTATTTTAATGATAAGCTTTCTAAAAAAACAAAAATAAATACTGATTATACTTATAGCAATAATTTATTAAATACTTCGGGAAGCACTAACACACAAACTTTTTTAAATGACACTTCGTGGACGGATGCTCAAACAACAAAAGGTACTCAAACCAATGATAAGCATGGATTAAATTTAAGAGTGGTTCAAACTTTAGATTCGTTAACTGAACTAACTATTTCGCCTAACATAAAATATAATGTGAACACTAGTTTAAACAATACCACTGATGACTTTATTAGTAAGGATAATAAATTAACACGTCAAACTAGCGTTACCAACACAAATAAAAATACAGTAAGTGATTTTACCGGATTATTAAGAGTAAACAGAAAGTTCAAGAAAAAAGACAGGAATTTAATGGTGTCGTATAACACAACCTTTCATACCGAAGAAAATTTAGGATATTTATATAGCGAAAATCATTTTTATTCTCCGAACGATTCTATTCACGCCGTTGACCAGCAAAAGACCAATAATTATAATAAACAAGAACATCAGGGCGCCATCGTTTTCACAGAACCCATCACCAAAAAAATAAAAATCGAATTTTCGTATGATTATCTTTTTAACAAATCGCTACAGGATAAAAGAACAAAAGATTTTAGCGGAACAGCTTACGATTTAGAAAATGCAGCTTTAACTAATAATTTTTCTAATATCCGACAAATTCAAAGAGGGGGATTAAAATTTATTTATGATGTGAAAAAATTTCGTTTCTCTGTTGGTTCGCGGTACAGACAAGTAATGCAAAGCAGTTTAAATGTAAGCACAGGCAAAACTTTATCACAAACTGTAAATAATATTTTACCTTATGCCGGAGCAAGATTTCGTTTGAGCGATAACAAAAATATTAATATTGATTACAGTACTTCATCGCAGCAACCTGAATTAACGCAGTTGCAGCCTATTTTTGATAATACAAATCCAAATCGATTAACTATTGGTAATCCTTCGCTTAAACCAAATTTTGTTCAGGAGGTAAATATTAATTTTTATTCTTTTAAACCGATAAGCAATCGAAACTTTTACGGTGGTGCAAATTTTTCTTCCACCAACGATGCTATTACTTATACCAGTATATTAGATAATTCGGGAATTTCCACTTCGCAACCTGTAAACGTAAATGGTAATTATAATATGAACGGTTATTTAGGACTTCGACTACCAATTATTAAACAACTTTTCAAGTTAGACCCTAATTTAAATGCCAGCTACTTTAACAATATAAATTATATTAACGGAGCGTTAAATGTTACCACTCAGCAATCTTATAGCGGTGGCGGCGATATTTCGCACGATGGTGATAAACTTTCTTTTCAGGTGGGAGGTAATTACAGTTATAATAAGCCTTCTTCTACCATCAGCAGTCAGAGCAATCAACCTTACAATTCGTACTCGCTGTCCGGAGAAATATCTTATAAGTTTCCAAAAAAATTTACTATTAGCACCGATGCGGTCTATAATAATAACAGCAAGCGTAGTGACGGTTATAATATTAGTTATGTTATTTGGAATGCCGAGATCAGTAAAATGTTTTTTAAGAATGAAAATTTAATTCTTTCTTTAAACGCTTATGATATTTTAAATCAGAACATAAGTGCCAAAAGAACGATAATGGATAACCGAATTGTAGATTCTAAAAATCAAATCATAAAACAATATTTTTTAATAAAATTAACCTGGAAATTTAACAGCAACAAAACAAAAGAGGAAGAGAATGAATTTTAGAAAAAACACATTTTTTATTTTATTATTTACGTTAACGCTGAATATTTTTTCGCAAATTAAAAGTGGAAAAGTAACTTACGAACGAAGAACTAATTTATTTAAAAAATTTAAAGACAGCGATACAAAAGATTGGTTGGGGGAAGCCAACAAAAACAAAATAGATATTTTTGAATTATTTTTTAACGACACCGCTTCTGCTTTTAAACCTCAGGAAAGTGAGTTAAGAGACAGAATGGATTGGGCCACAGCCAAAAATATTGTTTACCAGAATTTTAATAGCAGAAGAAAATTTACAATTAAAAGTTTATGGGGAGAGGCGCTGCCAATAAAAGATACTCTGCTCATCCGTAAATGGAAAATGACCGACGCTAGCCGTAAAATTGCAGGATACAATTGCCGTAAAGCCGTTTGTAAAATAAATGATACTACCCGAATTTACGCATGGTTTGCTCAGGAATTAGAAGCGAGTACGGGCCCTGAAAGTTTTAACGGTTTACCGGGAGTAATTTTAGGATTAGCCACCGAAGATGGGGGAGTAGTCTATTTTGCAAAAAAAGTGGAAGTAATAAAACCAGACTTAGCGACCATTGCTCCGGCTAAAACAAAAGGAAAAATTTATACCGAAAAAGAATTGCGTGCCCGAATGGTAAAAGAGTACGGAAAAGAAAAATGGGGTAAAGATATGATAAAAAGTTTTTTTGATGTTTGGTAGGAAATGCCTGAAAGCTGAAGCCTAAAACAAAAATCTTTAAGAAAATTATTTTTTTGAAATGGCTGTAGAAATTAAATACTCGCGATTCATGCGCGCAATATTTTCGAGTGAAATGCTTTTCGGGCATTCCGCTTCGCAAGCGCCGGTGTTAGTACAATTACCAAAACCTTCTTCATCCATTTGATGCACCATGTCCCAAACACGCTGCTGCGCTTCAATTTTTCCCTGAGGCAATAAAGCCAACTGAGAAACTTTTGCAGAAACAAATAACATGGCCGAACTGTTTTTACAAGCCGCCACACAAGCTCCGCAACCAATACAAGCCGCTGCTTCAAACGCTTCGTCCGCCTCCGGTTTCGGAATTAAAATATTGTTGGCATCTTTTGCATTTCCGGTATTTACCGAAACAAATCCACCGGCCGCCATAATTCTATCGAAGGAAGAACGGTCAACCGCTAAATCTTTTATCACCGGAAATGCTGCGCTTCTCCACGGCTCAACAACAATTGTATCGCCATCTTTAAAACTGCGCATGTGTAACTGACAAGTTGTAACGCCTTGCTTTGGTCCGTGCGGACGACCATTAATATACATGCTGCACATTCCGCAAATTCCTTCACGGCAATCGTGGTCAAATGCAATTGGTTCTTTACCGTCGCTAATCAATCCTTCGTTAACCACATCGAACATTTCGAGAAACGACATATCGGGCGAAATACCTTTTGCGTTATAAGTTTCAAATTTACCTTTGGTATCTTTGTTTTTTTGTTTCCACACTTTTAGTGTGAGGTTCATGTTTGAAGTAGTGCTCATAATTTTGGTGTTTAGTGCCTAGTGATTAGTGCCTAGTTGGCAGAATCATAAACAAATATTATTAATTTTTATTTTCAAGTGAATTAATTAAAGCGTGAAGCATTTTTATTTCTTCATCAACTAATTGTCTGCATTTTATTATTTCATTATCCTTAACAAATTCTAATCTTGTTGCCAAAATTGCGCCGGATAAAACTTCTGCTGCACTTCCTTTAGCTATTCTGAGTTGATTAACAAATGTTTTTGTTGTTTTAACCGAGCCTTCAGAAATATTCAAGGAAACAGAATTGGATGCCCTCCTAATTTGGGAAGTCAGCCCAAAAATTTCTTCTTTTGGAAATTTTGCGCTCAGCTTATAAACTTCCACAGAAAGGTCAATCGCCTTTTGCCAAACTATCAAATCTTCAAATGAATTTATTTTTCCCATAATAAAAAACACTAATCACTAAACTCTAACCACTAGGCACTCCTAGTTAAGCATAATTCCTCTGCGCGAGTTTAATATTTTCAAATTTTAATTCTTCTTTGTGTAATTCAAAATCACTAACGCCTTTGTATTCCCAGGCGGCAACAAATGCAAAATTATCATCGTCGCGTTTTGCTTCGCCTTCTGCGGTTTGATATTCTTCGCGGAAATGTCCGCCGCAACTTTCGTTTCTTTGCAAGGCATCTTTACACATTAATTCTCCCAGCTCAATAAAATCTGCTACACGATGTGCTTTTTCAAGCTCAGGATTAAATTCATTGGCTTCTCCGGTAACGCGAACATCTTTCCAAAATTCTTCACGCAGTTTTTGTATTTCGGAAATGGCTTGTGTTAATCCTTCTTTGTTACGCGCCATGCCGCATTTGTCCCACATAATTCTTCCTAAACGTTTATGAAAATTATCTACAGATTTAGTTCCTTTTATGGAAAATAATTTATTTATTCTTTCCTGAACATCCGCTTCTGCTTTTACAAACGCTTCGTTATCGGTAGGAATTGATTTAGTACGAATTTCTTCGGATAAATATTCGCCAATGGTATAAGGAATAACAAAATAACCATCTGCTAATCCCTGCATCAGTGCCGATGCACCCAAACGGTTAGCTCCGTGATCAGAAAAATTTGCTTCTCCTAACGCGTACAATCCCGGAATGGTGGTCATCAAATTATAATCTACCCACAATCCTCCCATGGTATAATGCACGGCAGGATAAATGCGCATTGGTAATTCGTACGGATCTTCGCCCGTAATTTGTTTGTACATGTCAAATAAGTTTCCGTATTTTTCTTTCACCACTTCTTTCCCTAATTTAATTATTTGTTCTTTAGTGGGATTATGAATGTTGTGTTTGCTCACTTCAATTTTTCCGTAACGCTCGGTGTTCGCTGCAAAATCTAAATACACTGCCATTTTACTTGTGCCCACTCCGTAACCCGCATCGCATCTTTCTTTTGCAGCACGCGAAGCCACATCGCGCGGAACTAAATTTCCGAAGGCGGGATATCTTCTCTCCAAATAATAATCTCGTTCTTCTTCCGGAATTTCATTGGCTTTACGGTTATCATCTTTCTTTTTCGGAACCCAAATTCTTCCATCATTACGCAACGATTCGCTCATCAACGTTAATTTCGACTGATGATCGCCGCTCACGGGAATACAAGTAGGATGAATTTGTGTGTAACACGGATTTCCAAAAAATGCCCCTTTCTTATGCGCTTTCCACGCTGCTGTTACATTGCAACCCATAGCGTTGGTAGATAAATAAAACACATTACCATAACCGCCGGTGCATAATAAAACAGCATGACCAAAATGTCTTTCTAACTGTCCCGAAACAAGGTCACGGGCAATAATTCCTCTTGCTTTTCCGTCAATCATCACCACATCCATCATTTCGTGACGCGATAACATTGTAACGGCGCCCATTCCAATTTGTCGCGATAAAGCGCTGTACGCTCCTAATAATAATTGTTGTCCGGTTTGTCCTGCTGCATAAAAAGTTCGTTGTACTTGTGTACCGCCAAAACTTCTGTTGCTTAATGTTCCGCCATACTCACGCGCAAACGGTACGCCTTGCGCCACGCATTGGTCAATAATATTTCCTGAAACTTCTGCTAAGCGATGAACATTTCCTTCTCGTGCGCGGTAATCTCCACCTTTAATTGTATCGTAAAACAGTCTGTAAACACTGTCACCATCATTCTGATAATTTTTTGCTGCGTTAACTCCGCCTTGTGCCGCAATACTGTGCGCGCGACGCGGCGAATCCTGAAAACAAAATACTTTTACTTTATATCCCATTTCTGCCAATGAGGCCGCGGCCGATGAACCGGCTAATCCGGAACCCACCACAATAATTTCGAGATTGCGTTTGTTAGCAGGGTTTACTAAATGAACGGTGGAACGAAACTTGGTCCACTTCGTTTCTAATTCCCCGGGAGGAATCTTAGCGTTTAATTTCGGAGAACTTGCCATATAAATTAATTAGTGAGGTGTGAATTGGTGAAATGTGAGTTAAATTATTTAATTTTTTTTATTTATACCGAAGGCACTCCTCCGGAGCAATTTTATTTTATCCATTCCATGTAAATGGAAATTGGCATTAAAGCAAAAATTAAGGGAACTATAATTGAAAATGCAACTCCAATTTTTTTAATAAGCGGTGTGTATTTCTTATGATTTAATCCTAATGTTTGAAACGCCGATTGAAATCCGTGCAGCAAATGATATCCCAGCGAAACCATTGATAAAGAATATAAAATTACCACCCATAAATTCTCGAACGTTTCTTTCATTTCGTCGAACATGGTTTCTTGTCCGGGTAAAGCATGTTCTTTTGTGTGCGCTAAATGATTGGTAAAACGACTTACTATCCAAAAATGACTTAAGTGAATAATTAAAAACATTAAAATTAAAGTTCCTAATAAACCCATCCATCGACTGTACCATTTAGAATTGGCGGCGCCATCATAAGAATCGTATTGTATTGGGCGCGCTTTACGGTTATCGAGAGTGAGTATGAGCGCCTGAAAAATGTGTAAAATAATTCCGGCGAATAAAACAATTTCCATGGCGCGGATAATCCAGTTGGTGCCCATAAATTCGCAACCGAGATCAAAAGTATGACCCCCATCGTTTATAAAAATTAGCGCGTTAACAAAACAATGCACTATTAAGAATGAAATTAAAAACAAGCCAGTAATGCCCATTAAAAATTTTTTGCCGATAGATGATTTAAGAAATCCGGAGTTACTCATAAAATAAAATTTGTCAGGTATAAAAATAACATTGTAAATGTATAATTACAAATGAATTTTAGCAATAAAAATGAAGATAATTTGGGATAAAAATTAAAGAATAGTTTAAAACCTTAAATAATAAGCGAATAGAAGAAATAAAATTTAGAATTTATATTGAAGGCGAATGCCAGTGTTGATGATGGTGGAATAAGCACTATATCCATAATTAAAGAGATGATTATTTTTTGTATCATCTCTAACAGCATCATCAAGATTATATAAATACATATCTAATGTAAGTCCTAAGCTCCATTTTGCATTTAAGTCGTAAATAATACCGTTTTGAATACTTAAATTAAACCTTACATATTCCCACATTGACAGCCCTTCGATATCCGGTTTCTTTTCATAAATTTTTTGTTGATTAATCATTTGTTTACTGTAGTAAGATACATCCATATTAAAATACACCGCTGTAAAAACAGAAAATTTCTTAATTTGAAAACTTGCTTTTGGACCTATAACGAAAGAGAAATTTCTACTAAAATTTTGAGTTGTTTGTGAAACAAAGGAGGTATTGGAATTCGAATAGTAAAATTCTTCACGGTCAGTTTTATAATTTTCATTTCGCTCCCTATATCCTAACATAAAAGGAAAAGAAAGTGAAAAATATTTTTTCTTTACAAATGAGTATTCAAATCCTATTTTAGAATAAAAAGAAAAAGTGGTATTGTAAATAGTTGTTGAATTATAAGTTCCAATTGGAGTTTTAGTAGCACCGTTGCCGCACCATCCATAATAAGGAAATACAAAACCCGAACTCTTTACCGTATTTTGAAACGGCTGATTAATGGAAGTTCCCGCCTCCACAAAAACAATGCATTTTTCCTGCGACCAAATTACCACTGGAAAAAACAACAACATTATTTTAAATGCATTTCGCATAATCAAAAATAAGAAAAATCAGCCAAAAAACAAGATTAATTAGCATTATAAAATGGTTACCACTAAGTTCACTAAGTTTCACTTAGAACCTCTTAGTGTTTCTGAGTGTTCTAAGTGTCTTAGTGGTTATTTTTTTGCTTTTATGAAGTATCCACATAAAAAACCCTGCCAATTTTGACAAGCATGGCTTTTTAATAGACAAATCGCTTTTTATTTAGCCAAATTTTTATGTACTTTAGTCGCCCTCTAAGACTATTATGCAGAGTAAAGACATTCTTTTAGAAGTTAAAAACCTTATTACCGACTTTGAAACAGAAGACGAACACATTCGTGCTGTTAATGAAATAAGTTTTACTTTGCACAGAGGCGAAACTATTGGCATTGTTGGCGAAAGCGGCTCAGGCAAATCGGTAACTGCACTTTCAATTATGCAGTTAATTCCGAATCCTCCCGGGAAAATTAGCGGCGGACAAATTATTTACCATTCGGCCGATCACGGTCCTATTGATCTTACAAAAGTAAGTGGCAAAGAAATGCGCGGTTTGCGCGGCAAAGAAATTGCCATGATTTTTCAGGAGCCCATGACGTCTTTAAATCCCGTAATAAAATGCGGCGACCAAGTAATAGAAGCCATTTTAATTCACCAAAAAATTTCGCGACGTGCCGCAAGGCTCAGAACGTTAGATTTGTTTAATCAGGTGCAATTACCCAATCCGGATTTGATGCTTGACCGTTATCCGCACCAATTATCGGGCGGACAAAAACAGCGCGTGATGATTGCGATGGCGATGAGCTGTAACCCCGGAATTTTAATTGCCGATGAGCCGACCACTGCATTAGATGTAACTGTTCAAAAAACAATTATTGATCTCATGCTAAAATTTCAGCGGGAATATAATATGGGAATTATGTTTATCACTCACGATTTAGGAGTGATTGCCGAGTTGGCCGATAATGTGGTGGTGATGTACAAAGGAAAAATTGTGGAGCAAGGTCCGGTACTTGAAATATTTTCTAATCCAAAACATCCGTACACAAAAAGTTTATTGGCTTGCCGTCCGCCCTTGGATATTCGCTTAAAACATTTACCGGTGGTGAGTGATTTTATGAAAGTGGATGAGAATGGCTCGATGATTGAAATTCCGAAAACAGTTTTGGAAGCATTGAGCAGTGTAACTATAACAAAAGAAGAAAGAGAGAAAACACATTTAGAATTATATGCGCGGGATAAAATTTTAGAGATAAAAAATTTAAAAACCTGGTTTCCGGCGCGCAAAACTTTTTTGGGAAAAATAACCGAATATGTAAAAGCGGTAGACGATGTAACATTTGATGTGTACGAAGGCGAAACATTAGGTTTGGTAGGAGAGAGCGGCTGCGGTAAAACCACATTGGGAAGAAGTATTTTAAAATTGGTAGAATCGAATGAAGGAGAAGTGTTTTTTAGGCGACAAGAAATTATAAGGATGAAAGAAAAAGAATTTCGCCCCTTGCGCCGACATTTACAAATAATTTTTCAGGATCCATATTCATCGCTCAATCCAAGAATAAAAGTGGGCGAAGCATTGGTGGAGCCTATGAAGTTTCATGGTATTGGAACTTCCAATAATGATCGCCGTGAACGCGTTTATGATTTGTTGCGAAAAGTGGGAATGGAAGAAAAAGTATATGGTAGATACCCGCACGAATTTAGCGGAGGTCAGCGCCAGCGAATTTGCATTGCTCGAGCGTTGGCGGTAAATCCGCAATTTATTATTTGTGATGAGAGTGTGAGTGCCCTTGACGTTAGTGTACAAGCGCAGGTATTAAATTTGTTGAACGATTTAAAAAAAGAATTTAAGTTTACTTATATTTTTATTTCGCACGATTTAAGTGTGGTGAAATTTATGAGCGACAGAATGATTGTGATGAACAGCGGTAAAATTGAAGAAATTGATAATGCCGATAAAATTTATAATCATCCGCAAAGCGATTATACCAAAAATTTAATTAATGCCATTCCTAAAGGACAGTTAATTGATATAAAAGCCAGCATTGATAAGAAGAACAGTATGATGGTGAATCAGTAATTATTTTTCAAACACAATTGAATGAAAAACCTTTTGCAAATAGTTTTTCTTATTTTTTCTTCAACAATTATTTCTCAAACACCAAAGCCCGATAAATTAAAACTCATCAGCCAAAGCGATACGGTAATTTTTACTGCTAAAACTTTTGGAGATTTTAGCACTTGGACAAACATTTACAAATTTGCAAAGCTAAAAAATAACGACAGAAATGTTGTTTACAAAAAAGCGAATAGTTGGGTTACAAAAAAAATCACCCTCAAGAATTATGATGTGTTTGTTTACCGTTTTAAATCATCGGCTTTTAAATTCAAAAACATTGATGAAGGGGCGAATAAATGCACAACGGTAACTAAATTTGAACTGAGCAATAAAGTCGACTCTGGTGAGTTTTCGAATACTACTTGTGAGGTGGAATTTAATCCAGAGGAATTACTTTTACAATTATTAAAATAAAATGTTCGATTTCTTAAAACAGTTAACCGACCCGCAAAGCATTATTGAGTACGGTGGCTTTTGGTTTTTGTTATTTATAATTTTTGCTGAGACAGGATTGTTAATCGGATTTTTTTTACCGGGCGATAACCTGATTTTTATTTCGGGATTGTTGTGTGCAATCAAACCTACAATATTAAATGTTTCTTTTCCGGTATTAATATTGTCGATGATTGTAGCCGCGGTAATCGGAAACATTTTTGGATTTTGGTTCGGAAAAAAAGCCGGCGCAAAATTATATGAGCGTAAAGACAGTTTCTTATTTAAGAAAAAACATTTAGAAGCTACAAAAACATTTTACGAAAAGCATGGCGGCAAAACTTTAATTGTGGGTCGGTTTTTACCCATCATAAGAACGTTTGCTCCCATTTTAGCCGGTGTTATAAAAATTAATTTCTTAACCTTTATGTTGTACAATCTTATTGGTGCCGTAGCGTGGATTGGCAGTATTGGAACGATTGCTTTTTATTTGGGAAAAGAATACCCGCAGGTAGAAAATTATTTGGGATATATTTTTATTGCACTAATAATTTTAACGGCTTTGCCAATTGTGGGTTCTTATCTTAAAAGCAGAAAAAAAAGTTCTTAATAATTTTTTAGGATTTTACCTTAGCCACTTGTTCTTTTAAGTCGAGGTGCCCGTAAATATCTTCAAAACTATATCCGCAGTTTTGCCCCATATCGGTTTCGTTCCATCTTTGTTGCACCAAACCAATAAAGCGCTTATACATTTTTTCGTTTTTAATAGAGTCGATAAATTCGCAGTACAATTTATGGTTGTCAAAAAAATCGCCGGCCAATAAATAATGAAATACATTGTAAGCGTGTATGGAAGCCTCGTAAGAATTAGAATCGGAAGGATTAGCGTTGGCGAAATTTAAAAGTTCGGGCGAATAAAACAAACGAACAAATTTTTCGATGAGTTTATAGCCGCCATTAATTATTTCATATTCTTTTGCAAAAACTTTTTGTCCTTCTTCAACACCATTCTTAAGCGTAGTTTCAACCGCATTAATTACTCTGCTCGAAGTTTCCATTGCCACATAAACACCACTCGAAAAGATCGGATCCAAAAAAGCACCGGCATCCCCAATCATCGCGTAATTTTTGCCGTATTTATTTTCTACATAATACGAATAATCTCCAATAGAAGTTACTTCGTGCTCCATATCAGCTTTTTCTAAAATAGTGTTCAAATGCGGGGCATAAGAAACTTCCTGCATATATAAATCGTGCACCCAATTTTTAGAATTTGCTTTTGCGAATTTTGCTTTTTGCTCGCGCACATATTTATTATTTAACGAAACGCCAATGCTTAAATGATTTCTTCCCACCGGAATTACCCAAAACCAACCTTTCTTTTCGCCTCCCAAATAAATAATTTTTATTAAACCTTGTTGCAAGGCCGTATCATAAGTAGTATTTAGCCAATGCGAATAAAAAGCAGTTCGGTCTAAACCGGCATACGGAATTTTTACTCCGAGTTTTTTTGCCATCATAGAACTTTGTCCGCTCGCATCAATTAAAAAACGCGCGCTTACATCAGAAACTTTTCCTTCTTTATTTTCTACTTTTAAAAAAACATTTCCCGAAACATCTTCTGTATTTATTTCTTTTACTTTATGTTCTTCAAAAACTTCGGCACCTAATTTTTTAGCATTATCCAATAAAGCTTTATCAAACGGGGCGCGCAAAGTGTGATAAGTCATGTGACTTCCATCTTTCAAAATTTTTCCAAAACACCAGGTCGATTGTTGTTTAGCATCGGCATCCACAAAATTTACACCGGGTTTATAAGTAGCAAACTTTTTTATTTCTTCGAAAATGCCAAGTTCTTTTAATTTCCAATAAGTAAACGGAATAAGCGATTCGCCAATGTGGTCGCGCGGAAATTTTTCTTTTTCAAATACAATAACACTCAATCCTCTCTGACGCGCATAGGTGGCAAAGGAGGAACCTGCCGGTCCGCCCCCAATAACTGCAACATCATAAAAAACATTTTTCATTTTTTTAATCGGGCATCAAAGCCTTTTTAAATTTACAATTTATTTTTAATAAAATCATTCTACCCCAAATTTTTCCCAGGAACCGTAATTAAAATAAAACATTAGGCGCGACTCTTTTTTTACCGGGTTATTTTTAAGAGAGATTAACCGATAATCGGGACGTGAAAAAAACAGACTTTTTGAAATGCCGTTGTCAGCAATTTTTATTTTGGAAATAACACCATCATTCAGAATCATTAATTTTTCTGACTTAGAGTAGGAAGTAGTGGCTATATTTTTTTTAAGATTAGAAGGATGATCCAGGAAATAAATATTTAAGGTGTTGTTTAGATAAGAAGCCGAATAACAGCCAATGCTTTTATATTGAGTTCTGCTTGGGAAGAAAAATATTTTTCGCGGTAAAACATGCATCCATTTTATTTTTCCGGCGTCCATATCAAATTTTACAGTAAGAATGTCTTTAAAAAAATCGTATTGTTTCCTTTCCAAAATAACAATCAAATTACGGCCATCTATAAAATTATCCGTAAAAGAAAAGGGTTTATAACCGGGGTCGTTATAATCATTACCGTCGTAAAAAGTTAGTTTTTTAGTAGTTGCTTCGTCGTACGGAATAAGTTTCGAATAAATAGAAGTATCGTTAACAATGTATTCGGCATAAAAATAACCGTTAATTAATTCAGAATTATTTTCTTTTACAGTCTTGTATAAATTACTGAAAAAAATAATTCCGTTTTTGTAAGGAAGAATAACCGCATCGTGCGGACTTAAATCTTTTGGCACTTTAAGAATCACACCTGTAGCTTCTATTGCATCTGCCGGAATGTGGTACAGTAATAAAAGGTCTCTCACATAAATTTCACCGGCGGAAGTATCCTTAATTTCTATAAACTTTGTACAGATGTGCCATAAATCATTATGTTCGTCGGTAACGAAACAACCCGATCTGATGCCGAAATTTTCATTGGGTAATTTTTTTATCCACACCGGAGTTTCATTTATTAAATCAAATAACACGGCCGATTTTTTCACAATTCCATTCAAATAAATAATGGATGCTATTATTAATAATTTATTGTCGACGGTGGGTTTCATCAGGAAATTAACATCCTGAATATTTTTGTCCCACTCTAAAGTGCAAAGCGTAGTAAATTTACCGGCGTAACCGGTTGAATCAATAATTTTTTGATAAATTGTTTTTTGGGAATTGGTAATTTTTTCGAAAATAAAAAATAATTTATTTTCTTTTTCTAATAAAGAATAATCCAGGTTTTCGTAATCGAACAAATGCGAACAAACATCATCCAGTTTAAGAAAAGTAAAATGTATTTGATGTCCGTCGCCCTCAGCGCGTTTCTCAATTGTAAAATCATGCAGGTCTTTATTGTAACGAAGTACAAAAAAACAATCTTTAGAACGAATAATGTTTAAGGGAATATTGTTTTGATGAGTCTCAAATTTTTTAGTGAACTTGATACTGTCTTGACTTTTCGAATTAAAACAGCAGCTCAAACATAAGATTATGTAACCAACAAAAAGCCGCATGAAAAATAAATAAAACTATTCTACAGTAACACTCTTGGCTAAATTACGCGGCTGATCAACATTGCATCCGCGCATCACAGCAATGTGATACGATAATAATTGCAGAGGTATAACAGAAATAATTGGAACCAATGTTTCATCCGTTTCCGGGATTTCAATAGTAAAATCGGCCATGGCTTTTACTTCTGTATCTCCGGCAGTAACCACGGCAATTATTTTTCCTTTGCGTGCTTTTACTTCCTGAATGTTGCTCACTACTTTTTCGTAATTGGGTCCTTTAGTGGCAATAACAAAAACCGGCATTTCTTCGTCAATTAAAGCTATCGGACCATGTTTCATTTCGGCAGCCGGATAACCTTCGGCATGTATGTAAGAAATTTCTTTTAGTTTCAACGCGCCTTCCAGTGCTACAGGAAATGTATAACCTCTTCCTAAATATAAAGCGTTAGTGGTGTCTTTGTATTTAAACGCAATTTCTTTTATTTTATCATTTAGTTTTAATACTTCTTCAATTTTATTAGGAATAGATTCAAGTTCATATAAAATTTGTCGGAATCTGCTCTCGGGCATGGTGCCTTTTATTCGGGCAACGTGTAAAGCCATTAAAGTTAATACCGTTACTTGAGCAGTAAATGCTTTTGTTGAAGCTACACCAATTTCCGGTCCGGCGTGAGTATACGAACCGGCGTGTGTGGCGCGTGCTATGGAAGATCCCACCACATTACAAACACCAACTATGGTTGCGCCTTTTGCTTTTGCTAATTCAATGGCGGCTAATGTATCGGCTGTTTCGCCGCTTTGCGAAATGGCAATAATAATATCGCCCGGATAAATAATCGGATTGCGATAACGGAATTCAGAAGCATATTCAACCTCTACAGGAATGCGAGCGAATTCTTCAAACAAATATTCTCCTACCAAACCGGCGTGCCACGAAGTACCGCAGGCAATAAATACAATTCGTTTGGCATTTTTAAATTTTGTTTCATGTTCAACAATCCCACCTAATTTTACTTCTCCCGAATCGGCTTTCAGTCTTCCGCGCATACTATCTTTTACTGAACGTGGCTGCTCATATATTTCTTTGAGCATAAAATGCGCGTAACCGCCTTTTTCAATCGCTTCCAATTCGATGGTTAATTCCTGAACATAAGGTGTAATTTCTTTATCTTTTAAATTGCGAATTTTTAATGGCACTTCGCGCTGAACAATGGCTACTTGCTCATCTTCGAGGTAAACTACATTTTTAGTGAATTCAACAATTGGCGAAGCATCAGAAGCAATAAAAAATTCGCCGTCACCAATTCCTATTACCATCGGACTTCCCTTTTTTGCAGCCACTAATGTATTGGGATCATTTTTATCCATCACTACAATTGAATAAGCGCCAATCACCTGATTTAATGCTGCTAAAACGGCATTTCCCAATTTCATGTTTTCGTGTTCTTTTACATCTTCAATTAAATGTACCAAAACTTCGGTATCGGTTTGAGATAAAAAAGTATGTCCGCGTTTTATTAAACCTTCTTTAATGGCGGCGTAATTTTCGATAATGCCGTTATGAATTAGAACTAAATTTTTACTTTGCGAATAATGCGGATGAGAATTTACATCATTAGGCTCGCCGTGTGTGGCCCAACGCGTATGACCAATTCCAATAGTGCCGCTCACATCTTTTCCGCCAACAAAAGTTTCGAGTTCAGAAACTTTTCCTTTGCGTTTATAAACATTTAAATCTCCTTTCGAATTAATAAGGGCAACACCGGCGCTATCATAGCCACGGTATTCTAATCGGCGCAAGCCTTTAATTAAAATGGGATACACTTCCCGGCTTCCTAAATATCCTACAATTCCACACATACTAGAAAAATTTAATCCCGACTAATCGGGACATAAAAATACAAAATTTTTATCCTACCATCTTTAAAAACGATATTTCTTTTGCTGTTAAAAAACGCCATTTTCCCCGGCCAAGGTCTTTTTTAGTTAAGCCGGCATAAGTAACTCTGTCGAGCTTTATAACATCATAACCTAAATATTCAAAAACACGGCGAACAATACGGTTACGGCCGCTGTGAATTTCGATACCTATTTCTCTTTTACTTCCTTCAACGTAAGCCGCCGCATCAGGTTTAATAAATCCATCTTCCAATTCAAATCCTTCTTCTAATTTTTTAAAATCATCGGGCTTTAAATTTTTATCCAATCCAACATTGTATACTTTTTTTATTCCGAATTTTGGATGCATTAATTTGGTGGCCATATCGCCATCATTGGTAAATAATAAAAGTCCGGTTGTATTTCTATCTAATCTTCCCACCGGATAAACTCTTTCTTTACAAGCGCCGGCAATTAATTCCATTACGGTGTGTCGGTCGTGGGTATCGGCAGCTGTAGTAATATAATCTTTGGGTTTATTAAGCATTAAATAAACTTTGCGCTCGTGTTTTAAAACCGCGCCATCGTAATTTACAGTGTCGTCGGCTTTAACTTTAAAACCCATTTCGGTAATTACTTTTCCGTTTACACTTACTACACCCGCTTTAATTAATTCGTCGGCTTCGCGGCGCGAACAAATTCCGGCATTGGATAAATATTTGTTGAGACGAGTTAATCCGTCAGATTCTTTTTTAGGAGAATGTTCTTTGTGATGATGTTCACTTTTGTGTTTTTTATGGGAGGAATCGTGATGTTTTTCTTTTTCGGCCTGTTTGCCGAATGATTCAGAATTTTGTTCACGTGTTTCGAAACTGCGTTTTGATTTGCGATGTTTTGTTTTATCGTTGTAAGAATTTTTTTCGTTCTTTGAATCACCGCTGGCTGAGCGCGAAGAATCACCGTATTTTTTTGAGAAGCTGGAATTGCCAGGTTTGTAAGGACGCTTTTCGCTTTTAGAATAAGAATCACCTTCTTTTTTATGAAAAGGTGAGCCGCTTCTTTTCGGTCGATCTTCATTGCGTTTATTTTCGTAAGAATTTTCGCGTTTGGGTTTATCAAAATTAGAATCTCTTTTTTTATCTCCGCTAAAGCGAGAAAATTTACCTTCACCTTTTTGGCTTCCCAAATCTGAATCGCGTTTTTTGTATTTGGGTTTTATTACCGAACCGTCCTCACGTTTTTCGAATCGTTTTTTAAAAGCAGGTTTATCACCTTCTTTTTTTCCGCCTGATGATTTTGAGGAGGAATATTTTTTGTCTGAACCGCCGCTTCGATTTTTGCCGGAATTTGATTTTCTGTCATTAGAATTATACATCCCGCAAAGGTAAGCTACTTTACTATAGGATAAAAGGCATCGTTTAAATGTTTTATCTTAACTTTATTATTGACAAACGTAATCCCAATAATATCGAAACGCGCCTCAAAATCCAGATTTTTATTAATAATGTATTGGTTGGCGGCCTCAATGATAAACCGTTGTTTTTTTAGCGAAACTGCTGTTTCAGGTTCCCCATACTCGTCGCTTGCTCTGGTTTTTACCTCTACAAACACCAAAACATCAGCAATTCGGGCAATTATATCGATTTCAAATTTTTTATATCTCCAATTGGTCTCTAAAATGGCATAATTAAGCTCTTTTAGAAACAAAACGGCCTGTTTTTCGCCCCAATCGCCTGTATTTTTATTTCCTTGCATAGATGTTTTGCTGGTTGAACTAATTTTTATAATTTAGTATGCTGTAAAAATAAACAATATGTACAAAACTAAACTTGCATTATTAGCCATCGCTTTTCCGTTGATTTTTAAATCACAAAGTTTTGGAGGATCGGTAGAATTTAAATATTTTACCACAAAAGATACAACTACTAACGTATATTACATTAAAGATAAAATTGTAAAATTAGATCAGTTCGGCAAAAGATCGGGTGCCGTTGAAGGAAGTTTTGTTTTTGATTTAGCCACCAACACTATTAAATTTGTAAACCCAAAACGTAAAGTTTGGGGCGAGCACAAAAGTGAAACGGCTCCGGTTATTCGCGGAGTATGTGA
The DNA here is from genome assembly GCA_023251725.1 of Sphingobacteriaceae bacterium. Taxonomy (GTDB): domain Bacteria; phylum Bacteroidota; class Bacteroidia; order B-17B0; family Aurantibacillaceae; genus JAHEYG01. The sequence continues at coordinate 20,204 of JAHEYG010000005.1, forward strand.
AGTTAAAAAAACCAGCAATTCAAAAACTGTACAGGGCGCAAAGTGTACTGAGTATATCGTAAAAAACGTTGATGAAAATACAATAATCAGTTACTGGATTGCTACCGGTAAATACGAATTTTTTAATCCGTTGGTAAAACTTTGGAACCGTAAAGACAAACAAAGCATTTACTATAATCAAATTACAGGTTTACCTGTTGGAGTGATGCCAATGCTTTCGGAAGAAAAACAAATTACCGATGGTAAATTAATTACACGCTTAGAAGTCGTTAAAATTTCTAAAACTCCGGTCGACGAAGCCAGCATCACCATTCCAGCCGATTATAAAAAGTTTGAGCAGTAGTGAAAAAGCAAACGCTGATAGTTGTTTCTGTTTTTTTTATTCTTTTAATTTTTTCGGATTCTGTTTTAGCTCAATGCGCCATGTGTAAACAAGCGGCCGCAAGCAGTTTAGAAAACAATCCTCATTCGATAGTGCGCGGATTAAATTCCGGTATACTATATTTAATGGCCGTTCCTTATTTAATGATTGTTTTTATTTTTAGAAAGCAACTTGTTGCCTTGTGGAGAAAATGGAGAGGGAAACCCGCAGCCGAAGAAGTTGGCGACAGCATAATTTAAATTTTATTTACCCGGCATAACGGTTTCGTAACCCTGCTTTTTCCAATCATCAAACCCTTTTTCGAGATGGATGACGTATTTAAAACCAAGTTTAGTCATTAGTTCAGCACAATCGCCGCTGCGGCCACCGCCGGCGCAATAAATCATATAGGTTCTTTTTTTATCGAGGATGCCAATAGCTTCTTCCGAATTTTTAGCTAAAAAATCAATTTGTTCTGCTCCTTTTATCATTCCTTTCGAATCTATTTCGTTGGTAGTTCTTAAATCAATAATGTAAGCATTTTTTACATCCATGTATTTTTTAAAGGTTGCTGCATCTACATTTTCCACTTTAGTTTTAACAGAAGCAACTTTGCTTTGCGAAAACAAATTAGCAGTTAATACAATTAATAAAAGCGAAAATAATTTTTTCATGGTATTTAATTTTAATTAAAGATAATTATTTTTTTGTAAGCAAGGCCATATAAAATCCATCAAACCCATCGCTTGGTAAAATAGTTTTTTCGAGTTGTAATTCGAAATTTTTATTTTCACTTAAAAAACGTTGTACCTGCAATTGATTTTCGCTTGGTAAAATACTGCAGGTTGAATAAACTAATTTTCCGCCCGACTTAAGCATAACTGAATATTCTTTTAAAATTTGGTATTGTAATTGTTTTGTTTTTTCGATGACCTCCGAATTTAATTTCCATTTGGCATCGGGGTTTCGTTTAACAACTCCGGTTCCACTACAAGGTACATCTAACAAAACACAATCAGCAAAATTTTCTAATAGTTTAATAGTTACCGAACCCGCGGTTACCGAGCTTGTCGAGGTATCAATTAATCTTGTTTCAATATTATTAGCACCGGCGCGTTTGGCGCGTTTTTTTAATTCATCTAATTTCCAGCTTTCAGTATCTAAAGAAATAATTCGTCCTTTGTTTTGCATTAAGGCCGCCAGATGTAATGTTTTTCCTCCCGCCCCCGCGCAGGCATCAATTACTTTTTGTCCGGGTAAGGGATTTAAAAATAATGAAATTAACTGCGAACCGGCATCCTGTACTTCAAACAAACCTTCCTTAAATTCTTTTGTTGAAAAAATATTTTGTCGTTTCACCAATTGAAGCGCATCGTCAAATCCATTTATTTCTTTCACTTCAATTTGGGATTCAATTAATTTTTTGATGAGTTCATTCTTTTTTATTTTTAAAGTATTGCATCGTAAAAAAACATTGGCTTGCAGGTTCAAAGCTTCAGCTTCTTTTAACCAAATTTCTTTTCCCAATTCTGCTTCACACAAATTCCACAATTCATCCGGATAAGATAAGCGAACAGTTGCCGAAACATTTTCATTTTTTTTTAATTGAAATAATTTTGTATTGATGGTTTGATAGTCAGCCCAATCGGGCAGGGGTTCATTTTTCCCGAAAAGGTAGGCGGCAAAAATTAATCTGAAATTTTTTTCAGTATCCGCAACAAAACATAAATAACGATAATACCGGATTATATCGTAAACCGATTCGGCAATAAAACGGCGGTCGCGCGCCCCCCATTGCGGATGTTTTTTAAATGTTTTTTCAAGCGCCTTGTCCGAATACTTTTTCTCGAACATAATTAAGTTCAAACATTCAATAACGGCTTCAACAAGGTTTTTATGGAGTTTCATAAAGGAAGCTAAATTAAGAAACCTTTCGGAGGTTCATAAATTATTATGGGCAGAAACGATTTATTTTTTATTTTACATAAAATTTCGAAATTAAAATATATGAAAAGAATAATCAGTTGTTGCGACGGCACCTGGAACAGACCTAATAGCAACGATGATGGCAAGGCTGTTAGGACCAATGTGCAAAAAATATTTAATTACATTGCCAAATACGGTATTAAAAATGGTCAACGAATTGAACAAATAAAAAATTACGACGAAGGTGTGGGCGCAGAAGGTAACACGTTTACAAGAATGTTCAATGGAGCCACCGGAAAAGGATTGGATGAAAATATTTTGCAGGCGTATAAATTTGTATCGTGGAATTATGAAGAAGGCGATGAAATATTTCTCTTTGGATTTAGTAGAGGAGCTTATACGGCCAGAAGTTTGGCCGGCTTAATACGCAAATGCGGTATCATTGTGAAAAACGATTTGAATGTGTTTGACCAGGCTTATGCTTTGTATCGCGATACAACTTTGCGTCCTGACTCCCCAAAAATAGTAGAGTTTAGAAAGCAAAATTCGTACGAGCCGCAAATAAAATTTATTGGAGTATGGGATACAGTTGGCTCGATGGGACTGCCATTGAATTTTTTACAATGGTATAATAAAAAAAAGTATCAGTTTTACGATACTAAATTAAGCAGTTTAATAGATTACGCCTATCATGCCATTTCAATTGATGAAAGAAGAAAAACATTTGCACCAACTCTCTGGCAAAAAAGTGATAATCTAAAAAACAGAAATACGGAGCAGGTGTTGGAGCAAAGATGGTTTGCAGGGGTGCATTCTAATATCGGCGGTGGTTATCCCGATGAAGGACTAGCGGATGTAACTTTAAAATGGATGATTGAAAAAGCAAGTCATGTGGATGTTGGTTTAGGATTTGAACAGGAGTTAATAAAAAGCGATGTGAAACCAAATTACAAAGGAACGCTTTACAATTCGCGAAGTGGCTTTTTTTCTTTTTTGCCCTCGTTTACAAGAGAAATAAATGAAAAAGATTCTTTAATTGATGAAACGGTACAAAAAAGAATGGATGAAATGGAAGGATACAAACCGGTAAACGCGAGAGATTAAATTTTAAAAATATTTTTAGAATGCAGTTTATTAAAAAATTTATTTTTACTGGCGTATTAAATTTAGCGTTCTGTTTTTGTTATACGCAAAATTCGAAAATTGATTCGTTGCAAGCTGTTTTAAAAATGGCAAAGGAAGATACCAATAAAGTAAAAGTTTTAAACGAGCTAAGTTGGCAATTAAAAAATACAGGCAAATATAACGAGGCGCGCGAAACGGCTTTATCTGCACTAACTCTTTCTAAACAATTTAGGTTTAAAAAAGGAATATCAAATGCTTATAACTGTATTGGAATTATTGATTTTAAACAAGGCAATTACGAGGACGCTTTGAGGAATTATTTAGCGGCATTAAAAATTAGAGAAGAAACGGGCGATAAAAAAGGAATAGCAAGTTCGCATAATAATATTGGATTAATTTATTTAGACAAGGGTAATTTTCCAGGCGCTCTTGAACAATACTTTACGGCACTAAAAATTTATTACCAAAACCTTCAACCTAATGGCGAAATAGAGGATAAAAAAGGCTTGGCCGGAACTTACAATAATATTGGCAGTGTTTATTATTTTCAAGGTAATTACCCTGAAGCGGTTAGAAATTATTTTATTTCTTTAAAGCTAAAAGAAAAAATTGGTGACCAAAAAGGAGCTGCTAATTCCTACCACAATATTGGCAGTATTTACCTTTATCAAAATAATATTAAGGATGCATTGAGGTTTTTTTTAATAGCATTAAGAATACGTGAAGAAATAAAAGACCTTCAGGGAATGGCCGCTTCTTTTAACAGTTTAGGACTTGTTTACCAAAGACAAGACAATTTTGAGGAAGCGCTGAATAAACATTTGATGTCATTAAAAATAAAAGAAACTATTGGCGACAAAAAAGGAATGGAAAATTCATATGGTAATATTGGAGCAGTTTATTATCGAAAAAAAAACTATGCCGAAGCCCTTAAAAATTACTTTATCTCATTAAAAATAGCTGAAGAAATTGGTCATAAAGGAGGCGCAGCAAGCGACTATGGTAACATTGCCGGCATTTACATTAAGCAAAAAAAGTTTAAGGAAGCCGAAATTTATTGTAATAAAAATTTAATGCTGGCAAAAGAAATCGGCGAATTAGATTTAATGAAAACCGCTAATAAAACACTAAGTGATTTATGCGTTGGAACGGGCAAATACGAAAAGGCTTTGCTGTTTGAAAAAGCATATATCGCAATTCGTGATAGTTTACTTAACGAAGAAAACACTAAAAAAACGGTGAAAATAGAAATGCAATTCGAGTTTGATAAAAAAGAAGCCGCCACAAAATTGGAGCAAGAAAAAAAAGAAGCGGTGGCGGCAGCCGAAAGTAAAAAACAAAAAATAGTTATTTGGAGCGTTTGTGGCATTTTAATTTTAGTAATAGGATTTGCTATTTTTGCGTATCGAAGTTATTTACAGAAACAAAAAGCTAATATTGAAATTACTAAACAAAAAGAAATTATAGAAGAAAAGCAGAAAGAAATTTTGGATAGCATACATTATGCAAAAAGAATACAAACCGCATTGCTTACTTCCGAAAAATATATTGAAAGGAATTTAGAGCGCCTAGAGAAAACATAAAGTAAAAAGCCATTATTTTTTATAATGGTATAAACATTGTATCTTTAACTGATGTCAGAAAATAAGCTCAACAATGAATTAGAATGGAAAACAGAAGTAAAAAGGCTTGCGGCTAAATCAGTGTCCACCATTTGGATCATCGCTCCGGTTGTACTTCCGTTTTTTGCCTTTTTCGAATTCAATTCAAGTACTGAACGTTTTTTTCTTTTTCTTTATATTTTTTTGGGTGTATCTGCGCTCATGCTCCTGTTTTTGTTAATGAAAAAACATAACATGCTGCCCGAAATAATTTCTAATTATGGAGTATCAATAATTTTGGCTGCCTGTTTTAGTTATATGGCGGCCTTAACTGATTTTGACAACGTACATAATTATTTAATGGGAGTGAGCGCCATTACACTCGTAAGAGGAATGCTTTACTTCGGGAAAATGAAAAACCTTATCATTGTAACTATTATTAATCACACCCTTATTGTCTTGCTTATTTTGTTAATAAGAAAAGAATCTTTCATCGACATTCCAGTGATTGGGAGCACTCTTTTTTATGGAATTATTTTTATGATATTTTCGTTTGCCGGAATGAACAAACGCTACCATCTCACCAAAGAAAATTTTATCAACGAACGCGAACTTAAAAAATCATTAGATATCATTGAAGAAAAACAAAAAGAAATTTTGGATAGTATTCATTATGCCAAACGTATTCAAACGGCCTTGCTCACTTCCCACACATACATTAATAGAAATTTAAACAAGTTGATGAATAAATGATTTTCTTAAAAAAATATTTTTATATATTATTATTTTGTTTCGTTTTTGTTATCGGATTTTCCCAGCAAAATAAACGTATTGACTCACTGCAAAATTTTGTCAACCAGTCCACACAAGACACCAATCAAATAAATGCGCTAAACGAACTAAGCAAATTTTATCTAAACGCCGGTAATAACAAAACATCTATTGAAAAAGCCGAACAGGCAAAAAGTTTAACCGAACAATTACTAAAAAAATCTTCCGGCCCAAAACTTCAAACATTTCTGAAAAAAGATTTGTCGTTCTCCTTAAATATTTTAGGAAATATTTGTGTGCAACAAGGAGACTATCCGCAGGCTATCGATTTTTTTACAAAGGCTTTAACCCTACGCGAAGAAATTAAATATAAATTGGGTGTTGCATCCTGCTTAAATAATATCGGACTTATATACGCAAAACAAGGATTTTATGTAAAAGCACTTTCGTTTTATTTTAAAGCATTACCAATTGCCGAAGAAATAAATCATAAACAAATGATGGCTTCCATTTATAATAACATTGGTATTATTTATAAAAGCGAAGGAGTTCTTAAACGCGAATTTGAAAAGGGCTTGTTTTACTATTCTAAAGCACTTACTATTTACCGCGAATTAAATGATAAACGGGGCATCTCTATATCACTCGATAATATTGCCATTGTTTATGCTGATGATGGCAAACTAACACAAGCATTAGAAAAACATCTTGAATCATTGTCTATCCGTCGCGAATTAAACGACAAAGCAGGAATGGCCAACGGATTTAATAATATAGCTGTGATTTACGAAAAGCAAAAAAATTACCTAACCGCTTTATATTATCACGAAAAAGCTATGGTTATTCGCCAAGAAATAAACGATAAATTAGGCATTGCCACATCGCTTAATAATATGGGAAGCATTTATTATAAACAAAATAAATATCCCAAAGCAAAGGAGTATTGTTTTAAGGGCCTTGCTTTAGGAAAAGAACTTGGTGTTTTGGAAGTAATAACAAATTCTAATCAATCACTTTATGAGATTTACAACAAAGAAAAGAATAGTAGTTTAGCCCTTGAATATTATAGGGGCTATATCCGATTTCGGGATAGTCTCTCAAATAAAGAAAATAATACAAAAAGCCTGCAGGCCGAAATGAACTTTGAGTTCGAAAAAAAGAAAGAAGCCGAACGTTTAGAACAGGAGAAAAGAGATGCTTTAGCGAGTGAAAAAGAACATCGGCAAACCCTGTTAATCTGGTCTATCAGCGGTATTTTATTGTTAGTCATTATTTTTGCCATAATAATTTTAAGAAGTAATCGTCAAAAACAATCGGCCAATAAGAAGCTGGATGCCAGAAATAAGGAAATTTTAGACAGTATTCATTATGCCAAACGCATACAAACTGCCTTACTTCCCTCCGATATGTATATTGAAAGGAATATAAATAAACTGATAAATGAGAGGGATAAAAATGAAATAATACCTTAATTCTCTCTGAATTGGGCCTAAATTATCCCTTAAAAAAAATATTTGAAGAAATTTGGAGAATTAAACAAAAAAAGTATAAATTTAAGACATGGAAACAACTGTAGATTCTAAAAAATTCTTTATCCTTTACAAGCCAAAGGATATTGTTAGTGGCGATTTTTATTATGCCATTTCTCATAAACACCCGGGAAGTAAGGTGGAAAAATTTTATTTGTGTACAGCGGATTGTACAGGCCATGGTGTACCCGGCGCCTTTATGAGTATGCTTAACATCTCCTACCTTAATGAGTCAATCATCGAAAAAAATATTTCGAGCCCTAACGAAATTTTAAATCATATACGGGCTGAGATTATCACTTCGCTTAATCCTGAGGGAAGCGAAGAAGAATCAAAAGACGGAATGGATTGCATTTTGTGCGCTTTTGATTTTACTAATAATAAACTCGATTATGCTGCAGCCAATAACAGTTTTTATATTATTAGGAATAATGAACTGATTTCTTGTCCCGCCGATAAAATGCCGGTTGGAAAATCGCCTAAAGAAACCGAACCCTTTACTTTAAAAACTGTGGATTTGAAAAAAGGAGATGTGGTGTATACATTAACCGACGGTTTACCGGATCAGTTTGGCGGACCGAAAGGAAAAAAATTCAAATACAAACAACTCGAAGATTTGTTGATGACCAATTGTCATTTACCAATGGATGAGCAAAAAGATATTTTAAGTAAACAATTCGAAAGCTGGAAAGGTAATCTTGAGCAGGTGGATGATGTGTTGTTGATTGGAATAAGAATTTAATTTTTTTATAAAAATTTTAAAAGCCGCTTCGAAATTTGAAGCGGCTTTTTTATTTCAGAATTTTAAAAGCCATTTGTAAATTTTTTTGAAGAAAAATAATAAACAAGAATGGAAAATAATAATGATCACCATCATCGCCATTCGCACAGTTTACCCTCTACTGTTACGAAAGCATTTGTAGTGGGGATAATTTTAAATTCGGTTTTTGTTATAACAGAAGCTACCGCTGGTTTTTTTACACATTCACTTTCTTTACTCGCCGATGCGGGACATAATTTAAGCGACGTGGCAAGTTTAGCGCTGGCCTTATTCGCTAACAAACTCGCATTAAAAAAAGCAAACGAAAAATATTCTTTTGGTTACCGTCAGTCTACTGTATTAGTAGCATTAGTAAATGCAGGAATTTTATTTTTTTCATTGGGCGCGGTGGCTTATGAAGCCATTATTAGAATTTCGCAACCTCATCCTATTGAAGGTGGTATTGTAGCCATTATTGCGGGAATTGGAATAATAATAAATTCGTCAACAGCCATGCTATTTTTTAAAAACAAAGAAAAAGATTTAAATGTTAAGAGCGCTTATTGGCACATGACTTCCGACGCCTTGATTTCGCTGGGAGTTGTTTTATCAGGAATTGTAATTATTTATACCAAATGGTTTTGGTTAGATTCGGTAGTGAGTTTATTATTGGTAGCGGTAATTATTATTGGGACTTGGGGATTGCTTAAAGAATCATTACGTCTTACCTTAAACGGCGTACCAAAAGAAATTGATATTAATGAAGTGAGAAAATATTTTTGTAATCTTAATGGGGTTACTGACGTACACGATTTGCACATTTGGGCCATCAGTACTACCGAAATTGCTTTAACGGTACACTTGGTTATCCCAACAAATTTCTCCGAAGAAGTTCCTTCGGAACAAAACGATTTAACGTATGAAAATATTAAAGAAGAATTATTTCATAAATACAATATTGCTCACTCCACTATTCAAATTGAGAAGAATAGTGGAGAGTTTCATTGCGAACAGAAATGTTAAGAAAATTAATTATTAATCTTTTTGAATAATAATTTTCTTTGTTATTACTCCGGATTCAGTTCTTACTTTAATAATATAAGTTCCGTTTACACAGGAAGAGAAATTAAGTTTCCAATTTGTTTCGGTGCTGTTTTTAAAATCAACATTCATAATTTGCTGACCAATAATATTCGACACCAAAATTTCTTTAATACCACCACCCGAATTGGCATTAACAAGCACTTCGCCATCGGAAGGATTAGGATAAACCTCAATATTAATAATGTTTTCAATTTCTTTAATCCCTAAAGGATTACTTAAATTAATATTATCCATGTAAATATGATTTCCCCAATTACTGGTGGTTACAAACATTAACATCACATCAGGCATACCGGCGTAAGCACTCATACTTGTTGTTTCGGTTTTCCATTGTGCGGCTGTAGGAACAAATGCAGTTGTAATATCGGGAGCGGTAGCAAGAAAGGTTCCGGCTTTATTGTATATGCTTGTCCATGTTGCTCCACAGTTAGTTGATACGCGTACTTCCAAACCGTCGCTGGTGGTGGGATCGTACATTGCATAAGCCACATCAAATTTAAGAGACGAAGCGCCGGTGGCAGAACTAAAATTAATTCTTGGCGTAATTAAATAATCTTTTTGTCCTGTAATGTTCATCGTTCCCGAAAAATTATCCATTTTAAAACATCCTAAACCCGCACCAAATCCACCAACACTTGCAATTCGACTCATAAAACAATATTTATTATATCCAACATACGACCATCCTGCCGGAGGAAAAACGGCCGCAGTAAAATTTTCGGTAAAGGGATAAGGCATAATCGGATTTATACTTCTGAAAGAACCTTCTTTTTTATCGTTTAATAAATTAAGATCGGTAGTGCCATTAGGATTTGCAGTGTAGGCAATAATTTTATGCGTACCGTTTGTTACTACTGAATTCGGTAACGAAACACTTATAATAACGCCGGTTGCAAGTGACCCCGTCCACGCGAAAGTAGTTACTGGCCCCCCATCAATTGTGTATTTTATATCTACAGAAGTAAGCAAAACAGAACCTTTATTTTGTAATGATACAATGGGAGAAACAGAACCGACACATTGATTAAATTTTGGCGAATAAAATTTTGGTTCTGAATTTTCAATTGCAGGCGAAGTGATTTCTAAAATGGAAGCATCCACTGTAGCCGGCAATGGATCGATACGATAAACTTTATTTTGCAGATTATTTACAAACCAAATTTTACCATCAGTTCCAATCTTAACTCCCATTATTCCGGTTGAACCGGTGGCAATTGTTCCCATAAGTGTTGGTGTAGGAATTGAAGTATCGTAAATTCTAATAGCGCCTGTAGTGTAATCGCTTACTATTAAACGGTTATTTGAATAATCAATTCCGCAAGGTTGCGAAGTGTAAGTATCAATAGTTTGTTGCGTAACTCCGGTCACTCCAAAATATCCTGCTAACGGTTCGCTTGCAGTGCCCGGAACAGAAAGTGTAGCTGTAACGGCTCCTGTTTTTGAAGCGATTCTTATTACACGTTTATTACCGCCGTCAACAATGTAAAGCCATTTCGAAACTTTATCCATCACCATGTGACTCGGGATGCCGGGCGTACGCAAAACATTTACTCCTGTGTAACGCCAAATTTTTCCTGCCGAATGGTTATCGTAACCCGGACTATGATCGGAAACAAAATCATATTTACAAATATTCCCATTCCATCCATCAAATACCCAATATATTTTTGCTGAATCGTGAGCGATTCCCATAGCGTTTGGACTTTGATGAAGCATATCCAAATGACTTCCCAATGGATAACCGAGTGCCCAACCGTTCTGCCCTGTTCGCGCATAAATATTTGTGTCGGCGGTCCAAAGTCCGGGCCCCATAAATGTTGAGGTGCCGCCTGCTGTACTTTGAATTTCACTAACGCATGCCCATTCTCCAATATCTGAAAAAGCTATTGCGGGGGGAAATCGCATAAAATGTGAAGTGTGACTGTCTTTTCTATATTCGAAAGTTTGAGTGGCTTGCCCTGCGTTATACAAAATTACAGATGTACCACCGGTAGTAGTTCCGTAATTTACAACCCATAATTCATTGGTGTTAGGTTTAAAATCTAAATCCTTCGGTTGATTAAGACTATTAGTTGAAGTAGCAATAGGAGTGTAAATTAATGGGTCAGAAATATATTTATCAATAAAATTTTGTCCTATTGAAGGTAACGAAAAACAAATCGCGCTGCTGTAAAGAAAGTAAGTAATTTTTTTCATGTTATTTTTTTTAAATGATTAGATAATTTTCTAAAGTTAAATATAGGTTTAAATTTTTATTAATTATTGTAAAATTTGCCTTTTTACTTGTACAAACATTGTTTAGATTTTAGATTTAATGCATAATCCCAATTCCATAAGGGTCAACCGAAACTTCAGTTTTATATCCCTGAAAAAGTTGCAAAGTATTTAAATCAATAATTGTAAGATAGCCATTTTTTCCGCTGCAAACCGACTCGTGATGCGCCGCTGTTCCGTCGGTTGAAATGTTTCTGTTGGCAACATATAATTTTTTATTTTTTTCGTCTAAGGCAATTCCTCTTGAATCGGGACCGGCATAAACACTCGATACAAAAGAATTAGTTTGATGGTTAATAATATAAATCGCACTTTTTTTAGTTGAACCGGTACCTTCGCAACTTAAAAATAAATAAGGCGTAGTTTTTGAAAGAATCATTTGCGAGGCGTTTGTACCAATTGGAATTGTAGCTAACAAACTGTCGTTGGAGGTTTGTAAAATTCTTAATTCTGTCGAAGTTCTGCAGGCAACAAAATATTTTGTTCCATCATCACTCAGTAAAATAGAATAAGGGTCTAAAGAAGAACTGTAATTTACAGGCGTGGCAGTTTCCATTGATATTTCGCTTATGACCGGACTAAGTGTATTGGTAATATTTATTTTATAAATGTAATTACCTGTTTGTGGAGCAGCATATAATATGTTATTTGCATTATCAATACATAAATCATAAGGGTCTTGCAATCCGGTTTGATAATTGGTGAGCACCGCCATATTTTCTAAATCAACATAAACTATTTGTCCGTTAAATTGTATATCACTAACAAATGCTTTTTTTGAATCGCTCGAAATTGTTAGCGAAGTCCATATACCCGCACCAATATTTATTGAGCCAACATAAGAATTATCGGAAGTACGAAATTTTTGAATAACGGTTCCTGAATAAAAAATAACATACCAATACAAATTATCGGGAGATACTTTTACCATTACAGGGGCTTCAATGTTTATGGGAGAAATTCCAACATCAATATAACGGATAGCCAATCCTGATTCGGAATCTATAATTGTAACTACATCACAGCCTTTGTTAACGGCATATAATTTTGTTTTTTTTTGATTGTCAGAAAATTTTATAAAACCCTGTGTGTTTGGAGCACCTGCTAAAATCCAATCGTATAAAATTTTTATTTCAGAATTTGAAAGCGACTCTGAGCCGGAAGGCATTTTTGGAATAAGATGTATTTTTCCGAATTCATCATACGAATTGGTATAGTACAGTAAGGTACTAAAATCGGGACGGTAAGGAATGACAACGGCGCCTGTTCTTGTGCCCAGAAACATTTTGTCCCAGGTTTCTAATGACAAACCACCGGCAGCATCTTTGCTTAAATCATTATGGCACCCTGATGTAGCACATTTGAGTTTAATTATTTTGCCTACGCTTTGTGGAAATCCTGTAGCGGTATAATCTATTTGACCAATATCTTTTTTACAGTTTGTAAAAACAAACAGCATTGCAAAAAAAACATATAGAAAAAATTTATTCATATTGATTGTACTTTTTACAGTAAATTTTTTTTTGCGGTTTTGTTTTTAATTTCGACTCTTTTTAATTCACTATACCTGATAACATAAACATATCTATATAATTATTCGCGATTACCATTCCACTAGAAGGATTCATCAAAAATGGAGTAGCCGAAAAACTTATTGTTGCCGGAGTCTTAAAAGCTTCAAGAAGGTCAGTTTTTAAATATATTTTTGAAACATGATTGTCCACAACTATTAAATTGGGAGAATTCAACATAAAAGTTATTTTTTTAATATTGTTATTGGGAGTGAGGTAGCCGCCAATATCGAATTGAACATTATGGAATGGGAAAGCGGTAGTACTTGAACTGTACCCTTCGAATTTGAAAAAAATATATCCGGTTGACCAACTCCAAAACATATCATTTATCGGATCAAGCGCGCCGGTTTGAGCTCCCGAACAATTACGCAGGCTATCAACGCCAAAAATGTATTCGAGCGAAACGTAATTGCCGACCGGCACATTTTGCAAAGTTAATTTACAAGTATTGATGCTATCAGAAGCATCTACTAAATAATATTTCCCATCTGTAAAATAGGAACCGTCGCTTTTTTTAAGACGGATATTAGAGATATAATATTTTAAAGCGGTTACAGAAAAAGTATCGGTGTTCGCATTAGTGTATTTTGGAGTTAACGAATTATAAGTGGTGTCTTTCGAAACTTTAATAATTACATTGCCTGCAACATTGGTAAAATTAATTTGTACGTTATTTGTAGAATGCACAGCAATAACAGGAGGTGCCGGAGGAGTGATGGGGTCTGGGCCGGCATCTTTTTTGCATCCTAAAAAAAATAAAATAACGAGTAAAAAAAGTACATTTTTCATTGTTAACCTTTTTTCTTTCTTATTGAATCATTAGTTTTTTATAAACCGAATTCCCTGAATTTATTATCTGAATAATATAGATCCCTTTTTCATACTCACCAATTTCGAATTTTTTATTGATTTTTCCCTTAATTAATTCACCTTTAAATAAAACTGAAATTAATTTTCCGTTACAGTTAAAAAGATTTATTTCAGTTTTGCCGTTTATTTTATTTATAAAATCTAAATTGAAATAATCAGATGCAGGATTTGGAAAAACAGAAATGTCAGATGACTGAAGTGAAAATTCGGTAAGCCCAAGAGTTGACGGACTCAATACAATTGTTTTTGTATAGGTATTATCACCTGTAGTGGCATGATTATGATTAGTAGATAGGGCCGCTAAATATAAAGTAATGTTGCCCACGTTAGTTAATGGAGCAGTCCATGTAAATTTCCATTCTGTAGAATCTGCATAAATCGCATCTGCTCCACAGGGTTTATGCCCTATGTATTTTCTTGCGCCATTATCTAAAAATAATCTTGTTCTAATAGTATCAATGCGCGTTAAAGTACCTATCGAAATATTTCCCGCATTTTGTAAAGCACCATTAACAAAACCAAATTTATTTACACCTGTTTGTTTAATACGCACCGTTGCTGTATAAGTTTGTCCGGGTACATATTGCGTTGCTCCTCCAATATCAAAAGCTAAAGTTCCCAAACCTGTGTTGGCGGTGCCGGGGTGACAAAAAGTACAATTAGTTTCGCCGGGCGCTCCCGTATGTCCGCCCACTAAAGGAGCATCACAGGTAGATAACAGCCGGCTATTGGTAAAGCAAACAAAAAGAAATGTTACGCCGAATAAAATTAAAATTACCTTAAGTTTGGAAATTTTCACGTGTGAATATTTTTTTAATTAATCACAGTAAATTTTATAGTTTGGGATAATTTTTCGGAACTCAATTTTAAATAATATAATCCGCTTTCAAACCCTTCAATATTTATTTGAGACTTATTTTCGCCTTGGTTTAAGTCAGAACTACTATTCGTTTCTTTTAATTTTTGTCCTGTTACCGAAAAAATTTCAAATTTGAGCGGGCCAATTTTTTGCAACGAATATTTTAAATTTAAAAAATTACTTGCCGGATTTGGATAAACGTTTAATTCAAAATTATTTATCGAATTGGTTTCTTTAATTCCTGTAGGTTTAGAAGTAATTCCCCGATACCTTACGGTATCATATTTAGTAGTTCCAATTTCATTAAAAACAACAATAATTACTCCAACTCCCGCAATGGAATCCGTTCCAAAATTAGGAGCCACCGTTTGTGTGGCCGCTATTTTACCACTGGCAATGGGTATAACAAAATCAAAAGTATTAGTAGTTTGGGCTAAACAAGTTGGATAACAAAAACAAGATGTCCAGCCCGCCGGAATGTTTTTTACAATTCTATTCATGTGCATTTGAACCGGTGCAATAGAAACATTGGTAAAAATAGCCATAGGCAGCAAAGTGGCACCCGTGTTACCATATTTAATGGTATCGTACATCGAAATAATGTAATTCTGCCCCTTTAAAATAAAAGAAAACGGAATAATTAAAAGCAAAAGAATTTTTTTCATAAGTCACTTTTATTGTAACCGTATTTCAAATATACAAAAAACTTTCTACTAAACAGCGTATCAGGTATTTATAAGTTAGATGTAATTGGGAATCAGAAATTTGATACGTTTGATTTAAGCGATTACTGATAAAATATAGTGAAAATTAAGTTTTTGGGCTTAAAGTACAAGTAGAATTGCTGAATAATTTTGTATATTCGTATTGTTATATTAACTAAATATTAATATTTAAATTATAAAAACATGAAAAAATTATTACTCACAAGTTTAGCATTTATTTGCGCTTTGTTTTCGTTTGGGCAAACAGCAAGCAATTTTAATTGCAATGATTGTTCTGCAGTTAATCACGATTTATTTACTGAGTTAAATTCAGGAAAAGTTATTGTAATTGCATGGGTAATGCCTTGCGGTGCTTGCATAGGAGGTGGGCTTGCGGGTTATACAACGGTTCAAAATTATTCTGTAACAAATCCGGGGCAGGTTAAATTTTATTTGGCGGATGATGTAGCGAATACCACTTGTGCGAGCCTTACCACTTGGGGAAATACCAACGGTATGACCAATCCCGATGCAAGATTTTCAGATGCTTTAGTTAACATGGCAGGATATGGTGCTGCAGGAATGCCGAAAGTAATTGTTGTGGGAGGAACAAGTCACACTGTATATTATAATCAAAACGGCGCCAGCGTAACGGCATCGGGTATTCAAACCGCCATTAACAATGCTTTAGCCGCGATAGCCGCCGGGGTTAAGGAAAACACAAATAATACTTTTGCATCTGCAAATGTTTATCCGAATCCTTCTAACTCATCATCTTCTATATCCTTAAATTTACAAAGAGAATCAAAAATAAAAATTGAGGTTCAAAACCTGTTGGGACAAAAGGTTTCTGAAGTCTTCAACGGCACTTTGCCACAAGGCGAAAACACTTTAAAAATAAATACTTCTGAATTAAGCAACGGAAATTATTTTGTTAGTTTTTCGGATGGTAATTCATCAAACCAAATAAAATTAATTGTTTCGCATTAATAGATATTAGTTAAAATTAAAAGCCAACAAAATTCTTGTTGGCTTTTTTTTGAACTCAAATTTTTAAAACTTATAATATGCGTTCCTTATTAATATCGGGTTCTCTTTTTTTAATTTCAGAATATATATATTCGCAAGGATGTTGTTCGGGAGGGAGTGGAAGCCCTATTGCCGGCGGCGCATCGCAAGGTGTATTGCTCGATAGGCAAGTGGAGGTTGCCGCAAATTTTCAGTATGTCGGTACTAATAAATTCCAGTCGGGCGATAAAGACACCGTGCCTTTATTCGATAACTTTAACAGTAAATATTTATATGCACGCATAGCTTTTGGCGTCACTAAAGATTTAACCATGTCGATTGAGTCGGGTTATTTTATTAATAAAACACAAAAACAAGATACCATTTCAATAAACTCTTCCGGAATTGGTGATTTGCTTTTATTTCCGCGATACGATATTTATAATCGTACAACGGAAACTAAACGTACCGAAGTTACTATTGGACTTGGCTATAAAATTCCCCTGGGAAAATACAACGACTCCACAATAACTTTTATTGATCAATCAACCGGAAAAAAATATTATACCACTTCGTCCCCTTTAGTGCAGACAACTACAGGTTCACACGATTTAATTTTTTATGCTTTTTTATTTAGAGGATCTCCATTAAAAAATTTCCGAATTTTTGCCAACGCTTTTTACATCATGAAAGGATGGAATCCCTTGGGTGAAAAATTTGGCGATTATGCCAGCGTAGGATTGTTTGCGGGTAAAACTTTTTTTAAGAAATTGGGAATTACTTTACAAATTAAAGGAGAGTATATCGGAAAGATGAAAGCGGCAGCAAATGTTGATGTAGTGGCTTTATATAATGTATATCCTGAATCTACAGGAAGCAGAAGGGTGCTTTTTGTACCCCAAATAAGTTTCTCTCACAAAAATTTTACCATTTATGCGCTAACTGAAATTCCCATTTACCAGTATGTGAACCAGGTTCAAGTAGCTTCTCAATATCTTTTTACAGGAGGGATTTCATACCGTTTTTTTGCTGTGAAACCTAAGGAATAAAAAAGCCCCAACATTTCTGTCAGGGCTTTTTGATAAGAGTTGTTATACCAAAGGTATATCCATTCGGGATTTATTTCTCACAACATCCGCAGCAATTGCATATCGTGCATCCCTCGTCGTCACAACAACAAGATGTGCACTGTTCTGTTGGAGCATTGTTTTTATTAGTAATGCTATTACCGGCATACACGGTAGCGCCTGCTAGCATAAGCGAAGCAGCAATGCCTAAAATTGTTTTTTTCATTGTTTATATTTTTAAGATTTGAAATAATTTTAATTAATAGCCCTGCAAAAGGACTCCTGAAAAATTAAATCATTTTTGGCGGATGCCAGCATTCGGAAAGAAAAGAAGAAACAAAATTTTTGTTTCCTTCAATGTTGAATTTATTTTGAGTAGAGTTTTCGAGGAAACGAACCGACGATTTTTCTAAGGTAGCATTACAAAAACAACCGCAACACACACAACAATTACAAGAGTTGTCAGCACAATTATTATTTTTATTATCGCATGGCGATTGATTTTTGGTATTACCACAGGCAGATTTATTACCTGAAAAGGAATTTTCGCAAGTGTTTTGTTTTTGTGAGGCCAGGCAAATTCCCGCCAAGGCCGGCTGAATCATTAAAAAACAAATCCACATTAATAATATTCTGCTGAATAATTTCATTGCTTAAATCAAAGATAAATATTTTGGGAGAAGGCATAGAAGCTAAAAAATGAAATGACGGTAAATAATGTTAAAATAACGGCAATAAAAAAAACGGGAACATTTCTATTCCCGTTTTTAAATTTGATTGTATGTGATTTTTATTCGACCACTACTTTTACAGTTTTGTAATTATCACCAATCTTAAATAAGAGGTTGTACATTCCTTTTCCGTATTTACTTAAGTCAACACTTAGCGTTGATTTATTTTGTGGAATAAATTGTATCATTTGTCCTATACTATTGTAAACCGTTACATCATAGGCATCGGCTATATCAGCATTAACAGTAAACTTTCCGTTATTAGGATTTGGAACCACGTAAATATTTCCGGTATAATTCACACTTAACTGCGCAACTCCTAAACAAAGACTGATTGTAATTGTGGAAGCGGCTGAATTGCTGCAAGCGGTAACGGTATTTGTATACAAATAAGATACAGTATAAACTCCGGCCGCTGCTTGAGGATTAAATGTTGAACCCACAACACCAACACCAGAATAAACTCCACCAGCAGGTGAACCCGTTAAGGCAATGGTTGAACCACCGGTACCTGAAGTACAATCGTTGGTAATGGCCGGCGTTACAGTTACACCCGGTAAAGCATTCACAATAATAGAAGTAGTTTGTGTATTTGTACACGGACCGTTAGCTCCAACAACAGTATAAGTTGTATTTACAATCGGGCTCACTACAATGTTTGGGGTAGTTGGTCCGGTATTCCAGGTATAAGAGGCGGCGCCGCTCGCAGTTAATGTGCCTGAACTTCCGCTGCAAATGGTAGCAGCAGTAACAGTAACAGAAGGAATAGAGTTTACAGTAATCGAAGTGGTTTGAGTATTAGTACAAGCTCCTGCAGCGCTTGTTCCGGTAATTGTATAGTTGGTGGTTATTATTGGAGAAACAACTATGGCAGCAGTAGTAGGACCGGTGTTCCAAGAATAAGTGGTTGCACCGCTTGCCGTTAATGTTGCAGAACCTCCTGTACAAATGCTGGCGTTATTTACAATTACAGTTGGCGTTACGTTTACAGTAACGGTACTGGTTTTTACATTTAAACAACCACCGTTAGCACCAGTTACAGTATAAACAGTAGTTACTGCCGGTGAAACAGAAATGGTATTTGTAATTGGCCCGGTATTCCACGAATAAGTTAGAGCACCACTTGCAGTTAAAAGTGCATTATTGCCCGAACAAATAGTTGAATTATTTACAGCTACAGTTGGAGTAGGCCCAACAAATACAGTAGTTGAAAATGAATTTACGCATCCTAAAGCATTCGTTCCGGTAACAGTATAATTTGTTGTTGCCACAGGCGACACCACAATTACAGTTGTTGTTGGCCCGGTATTCCAGGTATAAGTATTAGCACCGCTCGCAGTTAATGTGGCCGAACCAATTCCGCTGCAAATACTTGCTGTGTTCGAAGAAACTGCCGGCAATGCATTTACAGTAACGGTAGAAGTTTTTACGTTGGTACATCCGGCAGAAGTTCCGGTAACCGTATACATCGTAGTTACAATTGGAGAAACAGAAATTGTATTAGTGATAGGTCCTGTATTCCAACTATAGGTTGTCGCACCTGATGCAGTTATTAATACAGGTGTTCCCGCACAAACTGTTGCGTTATTCACAGCTACCGTTGGATTTGGTGTAACGGTCACCGTAGAAGTTTTTACGTTTGTACAACCGCTCGTTGTTCCGGTAACAGTATAAGTTGTAGTTACGGCAGGAGAAACAGAAATTGTATTTGTTATTGGTCCCGTATTCCAACTATAAGTGGTAGCACCGGCGGCTGTTAAGATAGCCGACGAACCCGCACAAACCGTTGCGTTATTCACAGCTACGGTTGGATTTGGTGTAACGGTCACCGTAGAAGTTTTTGCATTAGTACATCCGGCAGTAGTTCCTGTTACAGTATAAATGGTTGTTACCGCAGGCGCAACAGCAAGTGTATTTGTTGTTGGGCCGGTGTTCCAAGTATAAGTTGTAGCACCCGATGCAGTTAAGTTGGCGGTTGAACCTGCACACACTGTTGAACTGTTTACAGCAACTGTTGGAGATGCATTTACAGTAACTGCAACTGTAGAGGTATTGCTGCAACCCCCGGTGGTTCCGGTTACAGTATAAGTTGTATTTGCAACGGGCGAAACAGCTGCTGTACTCGTTGTTACACCTCCTGCATTTGCACTCCAGGTATAATTAGTCGCGCCTCCACCGGTTAGTGTAGTTGCAAAGCCTGCACAAATTGTAGGAGATGTCGCAGTGCTGGTGACCGTAGGTGTTGGATTAACAATGATGGTTTGACTTACTGGAGCACTCGAGCCAATTCCATTTGTTGAAATTAAAGTTACAGTATAAGTTCCTGCACTGGCGTAAGTAACAGTTGGATTTTTTACTGATGAAACTGAAGGCACGGCGCCGGGGAAAGACCAGTTCCATGAGGTTGGTGCATTGGTTGACGCATCACTAAAGAAAACACTTTGTCCGCTGCAAGGACTAGCTGCGGTATAAGTAAACGCAGCCGTTGGAGGTAAACTCGCCACTGTTCCGGTGAGATTTACGTTATCAATATAAATAGCTTGTCCATAACGTCCGCGGTTTTGGAACGACACCATTACATTGGCCATTCCTGAATAAGCATTTAAATAAACCGTATCCGTTCGCCATTGTGCAGCGGTAGGAATAAAAATAGAAGCAGTTTGATCAGGAGCCGTTGCTAAATTGGTTCCTCCAACCGGACCGCCGCCTTTTAAATATTTTTGAGTCCAAGTTACTCCGCAATCAGTAGAAACCATAATAGCGAGTGAATCGCTATAGGTAGGATCATATCTGGCGTAAGCCACATCAAAAAACATTTTTACATTGGTATAACCAACAAAAGAATATTTAGGTGCGCGCATTTCGTCGCGTGTGTTAGAAGCGTTTAAATTATAATTATCAAAATACATACTGGCAGCAGGTTTACCCACTCCCGCATTTCTTGCCCATTTAATTCCATCGGTAGCGGCATCGTAATTTTGCCAGTTAGGTGGAGGAAATGCCGCTGTAGTAAATCCTTCAAATAAAGGCAAGGCATTGGTTGGTGAAACGGTAATGTATAATGTTTTTGTCATTACACTTGTTCCGTTAATATTGGAAGCAGTTAATGAAACACTATAAGTTCCGGGCGCAGCATAAACTACTGAAGGATTTTGTACTGTGGAAGTGGCCGGTGCTCCCGACTGGAAAACCCAACTCCATGTTGTAGGTCCAAACGTAGAGAGGTCAGTATAGTTAACAGTCATGCCAGGACAAATAAAAGTTTTATCAGCAATAAAATTGGCGATAGGGGCCAGCGTTCCGTTATTATATAAATCTGCTTCCCAAACACTACGGCCATAAGTAGCGGCACGCAATTTTCCGAGCGGATAAAATATTGCTAAATCCGAAACCTGAACATTTGGAAGCCCGGTATTGTAAGGTATCCAACTTGCGAGCAAGGAATCTTTGTAGTAAACCCCAACATCACAACCAACATACATTCCGTCTTGTGTACCGTTCCAATAAGTAATACAATTGGTTGGGAGGTTTGGTAAGCCCGCCGAAATATTTGTCCATGTTGCTCCACCGTTAGTTGACTGAAAAACTTTATTTCCTGCCGAATACCCCGAAAAAGTTACCCAAACACTATTGGGATCTACTTCTTCAACTGCTACCCATGTTAATTGAGCGCTTCCCACAGGCAAAGTTCCTGTTACATTTGACCACGTTGTTCCACCATTGATAGTTTTATTTAAAGTGTTTCCTTTGATGGAATAAATTATTTGACTATTGGAAGGCGCTACTGCAAACTCAACAATACTTCCTCCGCCGGCAATGGTTCCAATTTGAGCCCAATTGGTTCCTTGATTAGTTGTTTTAAACATTTGTTGCCGGCCCGAATAAAGTGTATTTGCTACAACAGGATCCTGATGCCAAGGTGTTACCCAGGGCGCGGCACCTGTCATACCCGTGGTAATAGCTGTCCAATTTGCTCCTCCATTTAAAGTGCGATTAAATGAACCGGAATATTGTTCACCATACATAACCAAATCATTAAACTGGTCAATAAAACAATCCATTCCGTCTCCGCCCATAGTTCCGCTCCATCCGCCGGTATATAAATTAGTGCCATTGTCCTGATGTCCGGTTATTGCTAAATTGTAAGTATTTTTTGAGTTACCGATTTTATAAATTTGCGCGATATCCATATTCCCATTAATGGCAGCAAAAGAAGTTCCGCCGTTACTTGTGAAGAAAGCGCCACCGTCGCAACTAACAAATACCGAAGTACCATTGGTATAAATTAAATCATGAATATCGGCGTGTACATAAGGCGCTCCTGATCCGGTCCAATGTGCAAATAATTGCCAACTGGTTCCGGCATTTGTAGTTCTCCAAATGTTTACTCCCCCAACGCAAACCTCATTGGGATTAGTTGGAGAAGCAGCAATTGATAAAGTGTACCAGCCTTGTCCTCCGGCAGCAACGTCATTACCGGCACTGGCCCAACCTAAAAGATTAAGAGCAGTAGGAATTTGTGTGAACGAAGTTCCACTATTTGTAGATTGATAAAATCCTAAAAATCCGCTGTTGGAGGAAGCGCTTGCAACAACATAAACATAAGCGGCATTTGCAGGAGTAACGGCGATTGCTAATCGGTTGTTAGCAGTTCCGTTTGGAACGCCTGCAATGGCAGCAAATGAACTTCCGCCATTGGTAGATTTATAAAAAGTTGTGCTACAAGCGTAAACTGTGGTAGTATCACCGGGTTTATACTCTACATCAGTTACAACGCCAGCTCCAATCACTGCGTTCCAGGTGGTTCCGCCGTTTTGGGTGCGGTATAAACCAATAGTTGTTGCTGCAAAAATGGTGTTTTTATTTAATGGATTAATAATCATTTTGTAAATTCTGCGCCCTTGAGATACGGTCCATGCCAAACCGGTAGCTGCCCACGTAACTCCACCGTTAGTTGATTTTAAAACTCCTAAACTATAGCAATCGCCCGCATCACCGTCGCCGGAGGCCATCCACATATTATTTTGATTGGTGGGATCGAACACTACATCTGAACAACCAATAGCACTGAGCTGATTGGTGTTGGTGTTCCAGCTACCCCCGAAACTTGAAGTACTCCATAAACCGCCGGCAGGTGCGCAAGCCCAGTAACCGTTAGGAACCGTTGGATCTGGATGAATGGCGTTAATGCGACCGGCATTAGCACCCGATAAATCACCTAAAGGCCCAATGGCCTGCCATGTAGAAGAAGTAATGGTGTTGCCGATTAATTTTTGTTGCGAGTTTTGATTTAAATAATTTTGATATTCTTCATAGTGGCGAGAAGCTAACGTTTTATCACCGGAAGGATAAACACGCGGTGCCACATAACTTTCCCAACGCTTATAAAGTTCATAGCCGGCTAACTCCTGTTCCTCTTCTCTTCCTAAAAGACCCCTTCCTTCGGTTTTTTCTTCACGTTCGCGCGCTAATTCTTTTTCAAACGGTTTATAAAGTTTATTCATCCGTTTTTGAGTAACATAAAAATTTTCATTTGGATCGAGCCAATCAAATTTCCCGGGGGTGGTTTTTGAATTTTGTGCAGTGATTGGTGTAAACAAAAAACTAAACAAAATTAAGGCGATGAATTTTTGTAAAAAATTTCTCATATTAGGAGGGTTTTAGATAATACAAATTATAAAAATATTCTTGAAAATCAAACCAATTTCGTCGAATTGTTAAAATGATATTTTACATAGGGGTTTAATGGGTGAAAGTGCTTATTTCCATTGGTAATTGCAGTAGTTGGAGAGGGTATTGACATAAAAAACCTAGGGAATTACCCCAAATTCATCGTTAATTTTGAGCTATTAGACGAAAAGCGGATTGAAATCATTACGGGTTATTCAATTTTAGGGATGCGAAAAAAGCTAAAAATTGAAGTGTTTTTTTGTTGAGGATTGGAGAATTTATAAGAACATAAAATTCTGAATAGAAATAAAATCATATCAACAAGCTTAAAATCGATTATTTATTTTAAACATCTCACCATTAATCAGCAGCAATTTATTTTGCTTAATTTAATAATAATTATTTTTTAGAGAATTTTTAAAACGAGTTCAAATAACAAATTAATTTATTATACTTGCCGAATGAAAGCTGTGCTCAGTAATTTTGTTTCTTTAGTCACCCAAAACGATCGCGAAAAAAATAACGAGTGGAAAGATATTTTATTAAAATTGG
Organism: Sphingobacteriaceae bacterium; assembly: GCA_023251725.1. GTDB lineage: Bacteria > Bacteroidota > Bacteroidia > B-17B0 > Aurantibacillaceae > JAHEYG01. The sequence goes on from JAHEYG010000005.1 coordinate 44,690, forward strand.
GTGTGATAGGAGTATCCGTTTATTTTCTGGTAATAATCGACATGGTCGTTTACGGATATTTAACCCGATAAAATTGATTACGAATCAAACGCATGAATGAGACTGTTCGAATAAAATTCTTTAATTAATTCATCGTGATTTTTTTCGGGACCCTGAATGGAATAAGTTAAAATCATTTCATTACTATGTTTGGCCTGATTAATACATTTTGCCTTTAATTTAAAAGTGCCAATAAGAATATTCAGCTCTTCTAATTTAGAAATATTATTTCCAATTAGCGTAATTTTGTAAGCGCGATTCACATTGCTTTTGTCGATGATATTTTGAAACCAGGTAAATCCCAACAGCACCGCCATTACAATAACTAAGGCAATGAAAGCAAATTCATAATGACCAATACCAATCGACATTCCAATTGCGGCTGAAATCCAAATTACAGCTGCTGTTGTAAGTCCTTTCACAAAAGAGCCTTCCTTAAAAATAGCTCCAGCCCCAATAAAACCTATACCAGTTACAATATTAGAGGCTACTCTTGCAGGGTCGCGGTCGCCACCCATTAAAGCAGAAACAATTGTAAATAAGGTAGATCCTACCATTATTAAAATAACGGTTCTGAACCCTGCGGCTTTAGTTCTGTATTCGCGTTCAGTACCAATAACAGCACCCATAGCTAGGGCCAAAATAAGTTTTATTATATCTTCGGTAGTTGTATTCATCATTTAAAATTAATTAATTGGCTTAGCTTATTTGAAAATGATAAATGAATTTACTAACTTAGTTAAGTGCAAAAGAGAGTGTACATACATTATTTTTTTTTATTCTTGCTTGTTTCGCTTAACGCGAATATAAAAGCCCAGCATAATCTGTTTTCCGCTGCATCTCCTTCTTCAATATTTAAAGACAAAAAATCGAAAATTTTATTGGCAAGTCAGTTGCCTTGTAATGCTTTTTCTCAAAATAAGCTATACTTTAATCCATCATTGATTATTTCTAAGCAACCTATTTTTTGCCGAATGGAAGATAAATTGCATCAGCGTTTTAATGTTTGGATTAAACTTCGTACCGGGAGTGATGAGTATTACAGAAGTTTAATTACTTTGCCTCGCGAAACAAGCAATAAGCTGTCTGATTAAAAAAAACTATATTTTTTTAACAGGTAAAGAAATACTAATGTTTACTTCGTCTTTAACTTTCCAGTCGCTCGTTCCCACCGCATAATCTACCCTGTTAATATTTAAAGTTCCGGTAAAAATCCCGCTTGCTCCGATATCTTTAAAAGTAAAAGGAAAGTTTATTTTTTTTGTAATTGCCTTAATGGTTAAATTACCTTCTAAAGAATAACCGCTTGCCGTTTTTGTTATAGCACTTGATTTAAAAATGATAGTAGGAAATTTAGCGACATCAAAATAATCTTCCTTTTTTAAATGTCCGTCGCGACTACTATTACTGGTGTTTAAAGTATTTACATCAAAACCAATATTAAAAAAACTTTTAGTTAAGTCGTTATCGTCAAAATGAATGTTGCCTTTTACGCCTCCAATAGTACCATTACAGGTACCGAGCCAGGAGCCAATGGCAAAAGTAACTTTGTAAGAAGGTTCAACGCTATAACCCTGATTTATTTTAAAAGCTAAAACAGAAATTAAAATTATAGAAACAATAACTATTTTTTTCATAAGATTTTCATTTATTTTTTTTGAGATTTTTTTGCTTCCTGTTCGGCCATTTTACGTTTTGCATCTTCCAATTTTTTTACTTCGGCCAAATGCAATTCATTAATATCTTTTTTATATAAACTGTAGGCTTTCCAAATTGGAGGTTTAGTTGCAAAAACATCCAGCGAAAAATATAATGGGGAAGTTTTGTAAGAATAAAAAGGCGAGAGCCAACGGTACCCCACTCCAATAGAATCGCTCACATTTTTTACAGCGTGCCAGTAAAATGGCGGATTCCATAATATATCGCCGGGCTTTAAGTGCACCGAATAACCATCTAAATATTTATACAATTCATAAGGCGCATTAAAATCGGGTTCAAAAGGATTGAACGGACCGGCTTCTACTTTACCCGGCGCACTGCGATAAACATTATTAATGGGAGACGGATCTACAATGGAAGAATAATAGTGCGAATACAACACCCATTTTTTTTCGCCATACACCTGAACAAATAAATTGGATTGATTGGCATTGTGTAATGAGGTATAAGAACCTTCGCCACCAATAAAAATCTGAAAGGCATCGAACCAAACGGGTTTTGTTCTTCGCTCGCGAAGCCATTTGTAATCGAAATCATTGATGTGTTCGGGATGCCGAACTAAAAGAGGATAAAAACGGTAATACTTACTTCCGCCGCCTCGTATATTATCAATCACCTCGGCAAGTGTGGTCAGCTCATAAGGAAAATCGGTTTTGCCCTGATCTACCAGAACAATTTCGTCTTTGCCATGCAGTTCTTTAAAATATTGGAGCGACCATTTTTTTACGCAGTCCCAATCGAGTGCGGCGCCTTCCATTACTACCGGAATTCCTTTAGCCACATAATGTTCTTTAAATTCTTTTAAGCTTAAATCTTTTCTCCTTTCAATAGGCATAATTTTACCTTCGCCATGCTTCTTCATGCTTTCGAGAACATCTTTGTAAAATTTACCGCGGCCTTTTGCAAATAATTTTTTACGACCAAAAAAATGATCTACCCATTGGTAAAAACCATATTTGAAACGTAATGCCGACGTGAGGTTTCTTTTAAAATCTCTATGTTGTTCCATAAAAAAATCTTTAACGATTAAAGGTAATAAAATTTAAGGAATTAAAACTTCATCAATTATTTTTTTATTGAGTAAAGTTATTTTTTCCTTTTGGGAATAGAATTGATTAAAAATTACCCGAAAGACCCGCACCTCTTCCTGATTATGATACGACAAATGCGCTGAAGAATTATATAAATGATGAGGTGCAGAAAGTTTTGAAAGAATAAAAGTGTTTTCCAGTAATTTATTTCGATTCAAAAAATAGGTTTTAATAAAAGCTTCATAATTTTGTTTTTTCAGCGAATCGAAACTGTTCTCACCTTTTTTTTCTTCCAATTTAAAATAACCTTCCGCCCCTGCATTTTTAATTTCAAGAGCTAATTTATACTGGGCTACGTAACCAAATCCGCTCACCGGCAAACATTTTTGATTCATTAAAAATAAAAAACGGTCGTACTGAAACCATTGGTGATAAGGATTCATTTCATTTTTCTCCAGTTCGTAAATTTTCCCGTTTTTATCTTCTACTTCATAAGTAAAAAATTGATTTACGGGGGTATCAAACCATCCGATGGAAACGGGCCGAAGCCAAATAAACGAAGTAATAATAATTGGCAGCGAAGCCATAAAATATTTTCTAGAAAATAATTCATTAACCAAAAATCCTTTTTTATAAAACAAAATAAAAGTCAACAACAAATTAACGAACATCCATTTCCAGAACAGCATACTTCCAAAAATAAAAATCCCAAGATGCATAAAGCAAAAAAGAATTAAAAAAGTAAGGGCGAGTTTTCGCGATTGAAATAAAAATAATCCCGACAATTCAATCAATAAAATAAATATTTGTAATATTTTACCGTTGTTATTTAAAAACCAATATATCCCGGTAATAGTTTCTTTTGGAGTTAAAGAGAGCCATCCACGTAAATGCACATTCAAAAATAAATCACCGGGATTATTATAAAGTAACCACTCGTAACCGTGGGGCGACATGCTGATTTTTGCGACACCACTCATGAAATAATTAGAAGCCACAATGCATAAAGCAAAAAACAGGAACGGAATTTTTATGGCAGGAATTAATATTTGGGCGTACAGGTATACCGTAAACATTAAAAGCAAATCAAATAGTAAACGCTTATCGAACAACGGAAACCCATCAACCGGAAAATTAAATTGCGACCGATATAAATAAGCAAAGGCAATGAACACAGGAGTAAGAATCGGATACCGAAGCAGCAAAACTGACAGAAGGAGCAAAAAAAGACGATCGAAATAAAAGGCTTGATTTAAATAATAATTATAATTATAGGTAGATAATTCCCAAGCTAAAATAAATGCTGAGGCAAACACAAGCCATTGCGCCGCCGATGGATAATAATTCTCTTTTGTGGATAATAATTTTCGCTTAAAATAAAGCGGAAGGCAAAATAAAACCAAACCCAACAAAAAAAGTAGATTCGTTAAGGCAGATAAAATAACAGAGGATGAAAAATAAGGAACGTGAATAAAAATTGCAGGCGCTTTATTTATCCCGAATAAAAAGGAGTTGAAACGCTCAAAAGTGTGAAGAAAACCTTCGTAAAAAATAGAAGCGCACAGTAAACGACAAATAAAAAACAAAACAAGTATTAAAATTATTTGTCCGCTAAATTTTTCCGTAAATCGATTAACCCTTATTAGAACACCGGAAGGCATTGGTATTTTTTAATTTATCATTTAAAACTCGAAACTATATCCTATTCCATAAACAAAGTCTTTTTCTAAAATATAATCATCGGCACGATAAGAATTATGTTGTTTGAACCAGGCTCCGTTTTGTAAACGGTTCTGATACATAAAATATAATTCTAACTGTTGTTTTTTAAAAGTATTTACAAATACGCCAGCAAATGTTCTGGTTCGGTCGATACCCGAAATTTGCGGACTATTAAGCGGGATGTATAATTCTTCGGCAACGTAAAACGAAAAACGTTTATTGTATTCGTATTTAATAATAAATTTATTTCTATCGTAATGATACGCGATGAGGCCACTTGCACTTGTGTAAGGATTTTTATACTCAAACTGATACATGGCACGGTATGCAAATCGCCATCGTGCAAAATCCTTTTTAATTGTAAAAGCGATGTAATACTGGTGCGTGGTTCCAAAAACATCAGGATAATCGCTGGATTGTATATTGGCTCTTTTTTGTGAAAACACATAATCGGCAAAAACCTTAATGTCTTTGCTTATTTTATAGGTAATTCCAATATCAGCGTAAGCGAATGTAAATTGAGAAATGTTATTGGTTAACCGGTCTTGCTGATTGAGATGAACAGAAAATTTTTTATTAATTTTTTTCTCAAGGTATAAATTAAACCATAATTGAGCATCGTTTGATGTAAAGGTTTGTGCCAATGAAAACGCCGAAAGAATTAAAAATAATTGTAAGAAAAGGCGTTTCATATTTTAAAATTTATTCATAATAGTAAACTTTAATTTGCGCAGCATCTTTCAAGAAATCAATTTTTTGAATGGAGATGCGATGCGCATTTATTCCGGTTCTGTTTTTAATATCGGCCAGCAACTCTTCTTGACGGTTAGACTGAATAAGTTCGATGTTTTCGTAAATGATAAGTTTGGCCATTTCTTTTTTCATAAGAACACTGCTTTCTAATAAATAAGTGATTACCAGAATAACCAGATTTACTCCCCCCAAAAATAAATATTCAAGCGAATCGGGGGCATCTTTAATTTTTGTGACGGCGCACGTCAAACCAATGGCGATGCTTAAAAAGAGATAGGTCATGTCTTTGATGGAAATATCTTCGGTACGATAGCGTAACATGCTGAAGACTGCAAATAAACCAAAGGCGGCTCCCATCGAGAGGTCGACCTTATTTAAAAGAAAAGAAATTAAAAATATAATAAGATTGAAAATAAAAAAAGTAAAAAATAATTCACGGTGTTTATAAATCGGATAATAAATAAATCTTACCAATATAAAAACAGAAGCCAAATCAATTAAAATCCTGAATCCGATTTTAGAACTTACTTTTATAAAACTGTCCATTCCGGCGGCAATGGTGGTCTCGTCAACTACCTGAAGTATCGTTAGCATATTAAATGTTTTATGGTATGTAATTTTTCTTTGAAATTATTTTTCTTTACAGTATCGCAGGTAAGCGCAATGCCTAAACAATATTTACTGATTGAGCCTTCGCGAATATGATATTTTTTCATCACTTTAATAAATGGGGAAGATTTTCTTTTTTCCTGTTTTACTTCGGCAATTACCAAATTACTTAATTTTTTTGTAATCTTACCATTCACAAATTCAAGATTTAGATCAATCGTTAAACGTTCGGCGTCCGCCATGTTAACCAAGGTAAGTCTGCTGTAATTAACCCATAGAACAGGTAGTAAAGTTTGCGGTTCAAATGGAAGTAGTGTATTTAAAAAAGTTTCTGATTCTCCTTCCCAATTCATAGGCACTTCACTTTTTTTAATTCTGTTCTTAACGGTGCGGCCTTTATTATTTTTAAATTTTACTTCTAAAAAACCAAGCTTAGATTCCACGTAAGTGCGGTGACGGATTTTATAACGGTTTAATTCGCCATTATGATGTTTGGTATATAAATTAAGTTTGGCAGTATCGTAATAAAGTGTTTTATAACCACTGATACGCTTGCCCTCGATTTCAAGCACACGGTAATTTTTAGAAATATCTTCCAATATATTTTCGAACTGAATTAAATTAAATGTAAATTTAGTATCGGTACGATTCATTAGTTTAACACCGTCCATTTTTTTAAGAGTGGTCGATTCAAACTTTTGTAATATGTCTAAAGTTTTTTTCAACTATTTGTATTCGTAAGTGTATTTACGGGTGGTTAATATTTTTCCGGAAGGGTCTAAAGTTTTTCTTTCTGTTTTTAATCCTTTAGCATCGTAAGTATAGTAATGCGTTTTTATTTTTTGCCCTGCAGCATCAAATACTTGTTCTTCTGTTTTTTCATTTAAGGAATTATATTTCGAAATTCGTTTTTCGGTTAGTTTTGTTTTAGCTTCAAAAACCTCTTCTTCTAACATATCACCATCTTTATTATATTTGAATTTATGAATGGTATTTAAGGTGCCATCTTTGTTATAATCGGTTTCTTCAATCGTTTCACCGCTTTTATCATAAATAGTTTTTTTAGAATTAAGCGTTTTACCGTTTTCAGTATCAGTGGCAGTAGAGGATTTAATGCTGTTTTTTTTGACTTCTTTTTTACTTTGAGCTGATGAATATCCACCCGCTAGCACTAAAAAACAAAATATTCTTATAATTAATGTCATGCTAATTTAAAATAATTAATTTTCCTTTATAAGAGCTATTTTTAGTAACTATAGTATAAAAATAAATCCCTGCTTTCGGCTTAAATTTAAGTTCAAAAAAATCGGCGTTAGTCACTTCCTCAGAAAAAATTTCATTACCGGAGGCATCCGCTAATATTAAATTTGTATGTTCACCCATACCGGGAAAATGAAACATAACGGTCTCGGTGGAAGGATTTGGAAAAACATTTATATTCACCCGGTTATCACTAAAAGGAATAACCGCAATGGGGTTTCCTAAAGCATCCAATTTATAGGCAAAAATATCTTTATTTCCATACCTGCTGTCCTGAAATGCATACACACTGTTGCCATTGAGTAAACCTATGTTGTTGTGATTTATTTGATGACCGGTGGCAATTCCTACATTGGCTCCTGCGGCATTCCATAATAAAGTGCCCGCCTGACTTACATGTTGACTCCTGATATCCCAATTTCCGGCACTTGAATCCTGATAGGCAATTATTGATCCTCCTACACCATCTCCGGTAACATTTGGATTAATCTGATTATAAATTCCATTGGCAACGAGCAGACCGTTAGTTGGCCATTGAACCACTCCGGCCAGATTAACACTTTGCGCATAAATGTCAATGTTATTTAGTCCGGCCCGCGCATCTTTCCAGGCAATCACTACATTATTAGTCATAGATTGAGAAGTGATATCAATGGCGGTTTGGCCGCCAACCGCCACCGAAATACCAATACCATTGGCAGCCCATTGAATTACTCCGGCGGCATTTATTCTTTGCGCGTAAACATCGTAATCGATAGCAGTTCTTTTATCTTGCCAAACCACAACAACACCGCCCGAATTATCTAATACTATTTTTGGATTAGATTGTGTGCCGCCAAAATTGGTAAGGTTTATACCATTAAGCAGCCATTGAGGCGCACCGCTAAAATTTAGTTTCTGAACAAAAACATCAAAATCGGCGCCATTTCGTTTATCCTGCCAGGTAATAAAAATTTCTCCGGCGGTTGAAATTTGAGCTTTGGGATTTGATTGCGAAAATGGTAATGCAGAAACAACCGAACCTCCCGCCCATTGTGGAACACCTGCTGCATTTAATCGTTGTGCAACGATGCCATATGATGTACCAATGGAATCCTGCCATACTATAATGGCGCCTTTGTTTCCGTCGGGTAATAATTTAGCATTGCCCTGATTGTTAGTGTTTAGATTTACGCCAACTCCGTTAGAGGCCCATTGTATAGTTCCAGAAGAATCAATTCGTTGAGCGTATAAATTTTTTTTTCCGCTCCGTTTATCTTCCCAAACAATAATGGCCCCACCTATACTATCGGTGGTAATAACAGGAGAAGCCTGGTTGTTAGTGTCAACGCATATCCCGACACCGTGAGTGGTCCACATCGCAGTTCCGCCATTGCTTATTCGTTGTACAAATATATCCGCTCTTGAAGTATCGTTTCTGAAATCTTCCCAAACAATGATGGCACCTCCTTTTAAATCGGAAGTCATTTTAGGATTAGTTTGTTTATTGGTCTGAACGCAAATAGTATTATTTATAGCTGGGTTGGAATTCCACTGCGAAAAAATGAAATTCGTCATTAAAACAAAAAAAAGTGCATAAATTATTTTCATCGAAATTTATTTATTGAGAATAATATCATTGAGATTAATAACCTGTGTTTCTGAGTTGATATCCACTTCAACACTTACGGGAATTGTTTTATTGGAACCGGCGACGTGAATACTAGTATCGCGCGACAGAGCAAAAATTTTATAATGACCTTGATTGAGATATAAAAACTCAAATGAACCGTCGGTAGATGAATTTACATCATTACCCACGGCTTTGTTATTTCCGTAACAGATATAAACATTTTCACCGGCGCCATAATATTCAGAAATAGGAGGGCCAAAAGCAGCGGAATTAAAATCCCTTATATAAATTTTACCTTTAATGGTGGCTTTTCCGCCAGGACCGGCAGGCTTTGTACAGGATTCAATAAATACAAGGAGTGTACACAAAATAACTAATACCGAAAAATACTTTGAATTGAACATAAAGCAAATATAATGAAAAGATGATGATTAATTAAGACAAATGTTACATTCCATTCTCAAGAAAAAGTGAAGAAAACTCTGGATTTCATAAAATCGGTAAATTCGTTCGTGATTAAAAAGAGAAATAAACTTTGCAGTATTCTAAAACTAAAGTGTCCCTGCTGCCGTGAAGGAAATTTATTTCTCAATAAAAATCCATATAATTTAAAAATGCTTGATAAGATGCCAAAAAAATGTGCGGTTTGCGGAGAGGATTTTGTGAGGGAAACGGGGTTTTATTACGGCGCAATGATGATTAGTCATGCCTCCACCACCTTAATTGCAGTACTTGTTCATTTAACTATTTTTCATTTTTATGGTTGGGAAATTGCACCAAATTTAGTTGCCATTACGGGTATAATAATAATCATGTTCCCCATAATTTTCAGAACTTCGAGGGCCATTTGGATTCATATTTTTGTGAAGTATAAAAACCCTTCTGTTTAAACTCAAGATGAATCCGCAGTAGACGGATAAGATCATCTTAGCGAGTCGTTTTTTAATTAGAAAGGTTTATTTACTTTTTTCTTTTGGGATAGGCTTGTTGAGAATTCTTTTTTTTGGAAAAATCTTCTCTAAGTTTTTCAATCTCCTTAAGCATGGCTTGAACCACGTGAGTTAAATGAGCCACTTCTTCTTTGGAAGCGTAACCATAAGAATTTTTACCTTCTACAACTGAAGGAATGGGATCTTCGAAAAGCTGAGAAATGTTAATATTAAAAACTTCAGCAATTTGTATGAGTCGTGTAGCGAGAATATTGGTTTCGCCACGCTCAATTTTTGAATAGGCACTGGTGGTCATTTTCAATTCTTCGCCCATGTTGGCAAGTGTGAGACCTTTGCTTATTCTGATTTTTCTGATTCTTTGACCTGTTTTCTTTAACACGATGCTAATTTCTTAATAGTACCATTGATAAATTGTCATAAAACGCGTTTATTTGTCTTATTACGACAATTTTTAATATATTTGGGTTCAAGATTAAAATTAACGGAGTAGGCATTTCCGGTAAAATTAGTTTTATGGGATTGTACAATTAAATAAATTAAAAATGTGGAGTAAGGACTGAAAAACGATTGTGTTATTAAGCCATTCAAAAAAGTTAATGTCTGTAAAAGTAAATCATATACTCTTTGCGTAACAGAAGAAGATTAAATTTACGTCAATTAAAATAAATTGTATAGTATGACCAAACAAGAGTTATACAATCACATCATCCATTTAAAAACCCGGCTCGAAATAAAAATTAATTTCAGTTATCTTCCGCTTCAAAGAAAAAGAAACGAGTTGTTTGAAAAAACCGATTTCAAAAAAATAATGGAATTAGAAACTGTAATGGAACCTTTGAAAAATGAAATCGCAAACGAATACGATGAAATATTAAGGCTTAAAAAAGAATACATTAAATTATTTACGTCGCAATAATTTAATTTTCCTACAAAAAATCTTCCCGCTCCATACTCCCTACCTTTCTATAAGGGGGCAAATCATTCTTTCTCCCTAAGTGGGTAGGATGATAATTATTTTCCCTTCCTTTCGGGAAGCATGTGGTTTTTTTCTCCCTTCACTTTGGGAAGGGGCGGGGATGGGTTTTCACAAATTTTGTGTTTAATTATTAAAATAATTGAACTTTCTTGTAGTTAAGGTGTACAGCCAGTTAATAAGCAGGCATAAATTAAAAACAGGAATGAAAATAATCCCGCAATAATAAATGCAGCTGAAAAAAAGTAATTTTAAGGTATGCAGCGACGAAGAATTGATGCTTCAGATTTGCCACGGCGATGAGTTGGCCTTTGATGAAATTTATTTAAGATATGGAAAACGTTTAATGGGATATTTTGTAAGGATGCTTAATTTTGATAAACATATTGCTGAGGACGCTTTACAGGATGTGTTTTTAAAAATTGCAGAGTCACCCGAAAAATTTGACGGCTCACGTTCTTTTAAAACCTGGATTTTTTCGGTGGCGCATAACAGTTGTAAAAATTATTACCGTCACCAAACAGTTGTAAATAATTTTTCCGAAGAAATAACCTATTTGCAAGACGGGATTAACGAAAGCGAGTTTTTAAAAACCGCTTCTAAAATTGACGGAGCTCATTTCAGAAAGATGCTTGATGAAATTTTGAGTGAATTGCCTGAACAAAAGAAGGAAGCGTTTATTTTAAAATATCAGGAAGAAAAAACCATTGCTGAAATTGCTTTTATTCAGGATTGTCCTGAGGGAAGTGTAAAATCGAGATTGCATTACACCTTAAAAATACTGGAAGAAAAATTAAAATTATTTAAACCTGTAAATTAAGTATTATGGAAAGCAACTTAGAAAATTTTCTTAAAAATAAAATGTCGGTCGATGAAATAGGAATTGCAAATCCTGATTTATCTCTGATAGAAAACGCCGGAAAAAAAATTGGTTTGAGAAGGAAAATTTCTGAAAAAAAGCCAAGTGTTTTTGGAGTACTTTCAGCGTTCTTCCATCCTAAATTAAAATTATATTATACCGGATTTGCTTCTCTAATAATTATTTTTGGTATTTTTTACATTCTTAAGCAAAAAAGTAAAAGCAATAATTTTAACATGAGCGGGTATTCTAATACTAAAACCTCCGTAAATAGTTCAACCGTACTGGCGAGTTTAACGCAATATACTTTAAATAACACCTCGGTTAAAAGCTCAACGGTTTTATCAAGCATCATGACTTTTGTAGTAAGAAATTAATACTTCAACGTCCCGATTGCTATCAGCACAGTAAACATAAAATTATGGAAGAAGAAAATAAAAATGCCGAACAAATAAACAATGAACAGCCTTTACAGGAGAGAATAGAAATTCCCGAATTGAAAAATACGTTTCGCTATTTTCCTTTTCACAATCAAATCCTACCAATTATTGTTTTGGCATTAATTGGCGTAATTTTTTATTGCACCTCTCTTTACAACGAAGCGGCGCTAGACGATGGCATAATCATTCATCAAAACGATTATGTTTTACAAGGCGCAAAAGGTATTAAAAAAATTATGACACGAGATGCTTATGCCAGTTTTTATGAGCGAATGAATGCCAAAGATCAGCTAGTGGGAGGAAGGTACCGACCGTTAGCTATAATTAGTTTCGCTCTCGAGCAAGAAATAATAGGAAAGTATGAGAATGGCGCTTATTCAAACAATTGTTGGGATTTAAATAATAATGGAGTTGGCGATTTAGCTGAAGATTTAAATAAAGACGGCGTTTACAATGAAGTGGATTGTCAGGTAAAAGGTTCTTTTTTGCGGCATTTCGATAATATGTGGACTTACATTTTAGGATGTATCCTTTTATATTTGGTTTTCAGAAATCACATGTTTCGCGATAATCAGGATATGGCTTTTTTATCGGCACTAATTTTTTTAGCTCATCCTGTTCATAGCGAGGTGGTGGCTAATATAAGAGGGCGACAAGATATTTTTTCTTTAATTTTCATTTCACTCACTTTTTTGTTTGCGTTTAAATTTATTGATACTAAAAAAGTAAGTTCTTTAATTATTGCAGTGGTGATGTTTTTTCTGGCGTTGTTGTCGAAAGAATACGCAACCATTTTATTAGGATTAATTCCATTGGCGTTTTATGTTTTTAAGAAAATTGATTTTGAGTTTAAGGCACTTCTTCCTTTAACATTTGTTTTTTTAGTATGCGTGTTTGCGATGTTGTTCATTAAATCGCAAATGGGTTTGGCATGTACGGCACATAGCTTTAGACAACTAAGAAATATGCCTTTTATTTATTATGGTTTAATTTTTTCGGCCGGATATATTTTATTTACAGTTTTGGTTTACCGCAAAACATTGTTGCAAAAAAACCTTAACACACTATTAATATGTTTTTACGGAGTGTTTTTATTTTATGTTGGTTTGCGTTTTAATGCTGTAAGTTTAGCACCCGGTGTACCCGATACCGAATTATTAAATAATCCGTATTTATTAGCTACAGGCGAAGAAAATTTGGCGACGAGAATATTTGTGTTCCTTAAATATTTTAATTTAGCATGGTTTCCAAAAGATTTAACGGTTGGGTATTCTTACGATTCGGTAAGGTATCATCATTTTACTGATTGGGATTTTATTTTATCGGCAATTTTACATTTAGCACTTTTATTTTTTGGAATTAAGCTCGTTGTAAAGCGTCATGTTTTTGGATTCGCTATTATAACCTATTTGGCTTTTTTATTATTGGTAAGTAATTTATTTTTTAATCTGGGAGCGGTAATGATAGAACGCTGGATGTTTCATGCCACTATCGGCTTTGCCATTGCAGCTGCCTGGTTAATTTTAAATGGATTTGATAAAATTCAATCGGTGAGTTTTAATACGAGGCGAATTGTTATGTTTAGTTTATTGGGAATAGTTTTATTTTTATACGGATGCAAAACCTGGGAGCGAAATTTTGATTGGAAAAACGACATTACACTTTTTGTGAAAGATGTAACAACAGGTCCGGATGATGTTTTATGCTTGGGAAACGCCGGCGCGCGCTGGATTGATATGGCCGATATGGAATATTTTACCAATAAAGGAAGTGACAAAACTCAATTACCATTTAGTACATACAATAATAAAATGTTGGAGTTTAAAGTTTCGGAAGAAGAACTTAGGAATGGTTTTACAATAGACAATATTATTTTGGCTGGCGTAGGAGAATTTAAAAACGAACAGAATTTAACTCAGCGTGAACGTGCGCTATATAAGGGTATCGGATATTTAAAACACGCTGTGAACTTACATCCTCGTTATGTGAATGGATATTTAAATTTGGGATTAGCCTATTATAAATTAAATCGCGAGCGGGAGGCGATTTATAATTGGAAGATGGCAGAAGAGTTGTACCCCACTAATCCTTACTTAAGAAATTATTATATTGTTTATTATAATCAGTTACTCCAACGTGGATATAAATTGGCTTCTGAAGGAAAATTTGTGGAGTCAGTTAATGAATTAAACAAATGCATTATCCTCGACAAATATAATCCCGAGGGTTGGTACAATTTAGGAGGCGCTTATTTTAATTTGAAAAATACAACAAAAGCAAGATGGTGCTGGACAGAGGCACTTAAACTGAATCCCAATTACGATCAGGCTTTAAAGTCAATGGCTAATCTCAATGGAAAAACAACTGAGGATATGTTAATAGTGAAAAGTAAAAATAAACGTGAAAAAAAATAAAAAAATAAAAAAATGAAAAAGATTTTAATTCCCATAATAATAATTGCAATTAATGCTTGCGGACCAGCCGCCGAAAGCAGAGAACGTATGGATACCATTGCGAAACGCACCTCCGATTCAATTCAGCATTCGGTTGATAGTATGCTTAAAGCTCCTATGAAAGAAATTTCAGGAAATACTATTCCTGTTACAACAGTTACTACAATACCCGACTCAATTGTTAAAACTAAGTAGAATAAGAAGAGAATTGCAAAACATTAATTAGATTTGTATAAGCAGCATTCACCACTTTATTTGAAGAATAATTAAAAAACTGAACTTGATTTCAAATAAGGAAATACAGAAATTTATTTTATTTTTTTTTCTGACATTCTCCTGCAAAAATTATTTTTCTCAAACAAACATTAACGGAAAAATTATTGATTCTACAAAAACGCCTGTTCCGTTTTGCGCCTTGGCTTTAATAAATGCAAATGATAGCACCCTTGTAAAAGGAAATGTGACTAACGAACATGGTGAATTTATTTTTGAATCAATAACAAAAGGAAATTATTTAATTAAAACATCCAATGTTGGATTTACTAATTTTTATTCCCAAAACATAAAAACAGATTCGCTTTTGCAACAAATAAACCTGGAGCCCATCATTTTAAAAAGCAATGCTGTTAATTTAAAAGAAGTTTCTATTTCTGTTTTTAAACCAACCGTTGAATTTAAAAAAGGAATTACAATTTTAAATGTTGAAAATAATTTAATCTCGAGCGGCAATACGGTAATTGAATTGTTACGTCGTATCCCAGGCATAACAGTTGATAATCAAAATAATATTCTCATTAACGGCAAAAGCGGCGTACGTTTTTTAATTAACGGACGATTACAATATTTAAGCGGTGCACAAATGATAAATGTTTTAAGCAGCATGAACGCCGAATCCATTTCCACTATCGAATTAATTAAAAATCCCCCGGCTAAATACGACGCCGCCGGAACAGCAGGTTTAATAAATATTGTTTTAAAAAAAGGAAGACTAAAAGGCTTCAATGGCAGTTTTTATGATTTGGTAGGACAAGGAACTTATTTTAGAAACACTGCGGTGCTTGCTTTAAATTTTAAATCCAACAAATTAAGTGTTTTTAGCAATTTTACATTAATGAATTTAAATTTGGGCGACCATTATTCATTTAACAGAACTATTATTAATGCTACAGCTAAAGATGAAATTAATGAAACCGGAATTGATTTAATGTATCGCGAAATCTTAGCAGGCAATTTGGGTTTGGAATATGATTTAGGGCCTAAAACAACAATTGGATTAAATGTAAATGCAGGTCCTAATAATACAGATCATACTCAGGAATCAAAAATTGCGATTCCGAGCGGAAACACTTTTCCGTATAATTATATATTGAGTAAAAGTACAATGGGCGAACATTTCAGTAATCCGAGTTTAAACTTAAATGCCCTGCATAAATTTGATTCTGTGGGAACGCAATTATCTTTCTCAGCCGATTTCACCAGTTTTTTGGGATTGGATACAAAATTAAATGAGAATAGGTTTTATAATAATTATGAAACCGAAGTTATTCCGTTGTACGCCAACAAAAGTTATACAAGAAGAGATTTCAGGATTTTTACCCAGAAACTCGATTTTACAAAAGTATTTAAAAAAGAATTTACATTGGAAGCAGGAGCGAAAACTAGTTTTGTAAATAACGAAAATGTTTTTAGTTTAGAACAAACTAATCCGTTAACGGGCGTCTTAGAGCAGGATACTTTTTTTTCGAACATTTATAATTATCATGAACAGATTTTGGCGGGCTACCTTAATCTTAGTAAAAATTTTAAAAAAGTAAATGTTCAGGGAGGTTTGCGCTTTGAACAAACCAATATTGATGCCTTAAACAAAACAAACGGATTTACTTTAACACGAAATTATTGGAACATTTTTCCGAGCGGCTCTATTGATTATACTATTAATAAAAAAAATAGTTTACAGTTGTTGTATAGCTACCGTATCGATCGGCCCGATTATCAATCGTTAAATCCTTCGAAGGTTTTTTGGGACCGATTGGATTATCGGTCAGGAAATCCGTTTTTACTTCCTCAATATAGTCACAATCTAAATCTGGATTTTAATCACAATAGTTTTATAATAAATAGTTTTGCTATTATTCAAACCACCAATTCGTTTTTCGGATATTCGTATTCAAACGTTGCAACTAAAATAAATACTGATACAAATGTAAACATAGGCGTTCGAAATCATTTGGCTTACACCTTATTTATACAAAAACAAATTAAATGGTACAATTTTCAGTTTACAGCAATTGGGATGTACCGAAATTTTACAGGCACCTTAAACGGCGAAAACGCAAATTCTCAAAGTTTCTTTTATGAATTAAATTTAAATAACGAATTTAATTTGCCTAAAGATTTTAAAGTGCAATTATTTGCAAACTATAATTCGCCGTTAAACGAAAGTTTACAACTATACAAAGAAAGCGCTTCCTTTAATTTAGCGATACAAAAAACCTTTTTTAATAATAATTTGTCTTTGTCGTTAGGCTTTTACGACATGTTTTACACTGAAATAACGGCGAGTACCACAACTTTTTCTAACCAAACAACTTATTTTCAATTAAAAAGTGACAGCAGAAGATTTCGCTTGACCCTGAATTATAAATTCGGAAAAATGAAATTCCAGCAAAAATCAAAACGCAGCAATGCCGAAGAAAGTAACCGGTTAAACAGTTCTGGAAAATAATTTTTATTGCTTGCCCAAAACCAAAAACTTTTTAGTAATGGTTTGGTATTGATTTTGCAATACAGCCTGATAGGTTCCGGCTTGCAGAGTATTTAATTCAATTTTTTCTTTTCCGGAAGATTCTCGCTCAAAAATTAAAATCCCAAGTGAATTAAAAATTTTAAAATTTGACGGTGTATCATCACCGTTATATTCAATAGTAATGGATTGCTCGGCCGGAACAGGGTATACATTTATGTAAACATTTAAAAGTCCGACCGGAGAAATGACTATGCTGTTAGAGAAATTTACTTTCCCTTTTGTATCCACTTCTCGCAAACGGTAATAATTTATGTTGCCGTAATTCGGATTATTATCAACAAATTCATAATTACGATTTTGGTGCGAATTACCAAAAGCCTTTACAGTTCCTAATTCTTCAAATAAAATTCCGTCTGCGCTTCGTTCCACCACAAAATAATCGCTGTTTAATTCCATGGCGGTTGTCCAGTTCAGCACCACGGTTCTGTCAACAGCTTTCCCCGAAAAAGAAATCATCTCAACGGGCAGTGGAATAAAACAAACGCTTGGCGGAACAGCACAAGTTAAACTGTTTACTGCCGAGTAAACTCCAACAAATCCGCTTCCGGTGGCATATAACGTACTACTTGGGCGATCTAATTTAATATCAAAAACATATTTATTTACCGATGGAGCGGCTAACGGTATGCTGGGAAGGACATTAAAGACTGCACCGGTAAAATGATAGGATAAAATAGAATTATTACCTCCTAAATAAAGATTATCACAGTCATCCACTTCTATACCTCCCTCCGCTTTTAAAACATTTGCTGCAATAGTGGTAAACGCAATTTTAGCACCGGTAAGTTTATTATACGCCGCCAAATTAAATCCATCGTAATAATATAAATAATTATTATTTACTGCCAGACAATTGTAACCATTGCTGTTACCTGCAAATGGAGCAACGTAACTACTTTTCATGGCACAATATGTCATGTTTAAATACGTACTCGGTACTGCCCAAACTGTATTGGTAAGCGCAGTATTAATTTTGGCGAGCGTATTTATAATGGCAACGTTGGAAGAAGTGTAATACACAAAAGGATTTCCATTAACATCCATTGTTGTTGAAACTAAATCTTGTGAAGCGCTTGCATTACCGGCCATAAAAGAAGTCACCACGACGGCACCGGTAGTTTCATTAATTTGTCCGCACGATTGATTAGTGGAAGGACAACCTCCAATGCCGTATAAATTTCCGGTGGTGCATTGTATTCCCATATCCCAAACTTCCTGCCAAGCTAAATTAGCAACTGTCATAAAATTATCGTAAACACCGGCAGTGGTTAAACGAATTACCTGGCATCCGGTGGCGGGCACCCAACCCTGACCAATATAAGGTTTACCCGTAATGCGGTTCACACAAAAATTAGAAACATAATTAGTGGCGCCGCTTCCATTCCAGGGCGGTGCTACAACAATTCCGGCAAATGTCCATTGTAAAACACCCGCCGAATTATATTTTGAAGTTAACCATGGAGTTGTTCCTCCGTATACAAAAAGATTTCCTGCATTATCATAATCCACATCGTATCCATAATTATTGGTGGCCAAAGTGGTAATAGTTGTTACCCACGGATCAATGGTCAATGTTTTCCGGGTTTGGAAACCGTTAGGAAAATTAAAACTGATGGTATTGTTTTCCAAAACAAATGCCGAAGCTACTTCATTATTGTTTTCATCAAAAGAAAAAGGAACGTGCTCAATAAGGTTATCGAGCGGTGTTTTAATAATAATGTCGCCCGATTTGGTAAGCGACATTTTATCAAAATCGCCCGAATAAACCATTTTTATCTCGGAAGGGTTACCACCGGGATGAACAATTACACTGTATTTAATTCCATAACCTTTGTCCACTGGAATGATATATTCAATATCGATGTCATTATAAACATTTTTGTAAATAATTTTTTTGTAACCGTAAGAAATTAATTCTTTGGCGCCATAAGTAAAATAATAATTTGTTTTTTCGTTGCTTTCAATTTCAATATTAGGATTGGCATTGGCCCATTTCATTTCAACAAAACAATTCACATCCGGTTTTAATTTTAAAGACTTGCCTTTTTCAGCGGCTTCTTTCTGGTCTTCAGAAACCATAAAACGTTTAATGTGTTTGTAAACCACTCCTGTATTTGTAAAATAAATTTTTTCTTCGCCGTTCTCAAAAGCGAAAAAAACTTTATCGTTCGATTTAATGGAGGTATTGAATTGGCCCTTGTTCTCGATAAAAACTCTGGTGCCAAAAGGATCTGCGCTGCTAACGAACTGCAATGGACTGCCGGCATTAATAAATTTTACACCTGCAAGGCTTAATAATAAAATAAACGCAGGGTAATTTTTTTTCATGCCTTCAAATTAATTTTTTTATAAGAAATGAAGGTATATAAAATGTTTAGGGTCTAAAGTAACACTCACTCATTAATAAGTACATTCTGCTCAATAGAATTCAAAAATGTAAGAGAGGAATTATTGTTTGCCCAAAACCAAAAACTTTTTGGCAATGGTTTGGTATTGATTTTGCAGTACGGCATGATAGGTTCCGGCTTGCAGATTATTCAATTCTATTTTTTCGCTGCCGCTGGCGTTACGCTCAATAACCAGCATGCCAAGCGAATTATAAACATTTAAAGTGGCTGGCTCATCATCGCCATTAAATTCGATGGTAATATTTTCTTGCGCTGGAACCGGGAACATATTTATGTAAACATTTAAAACGCCTTTTGGAGCAATAGAAATTATTTGAGAATAATGTGAAGTTCCGTCAAAATCAACTTCCCGCAAACGGTAATAATTTATTTTCCCGTAATTAGGTTTTGTATCTGTGTATTGATAATTGTGTTCGACTTGAGAAGTGCCGTTTCCTTTTACTTTATCTAAAGATTCAAAACTTATTCCGTCGATACTTCTTTCTACAATAAAATAATGACAATTTAATTCTGTAGCAGTTTTCCAATCTAAAATTATAGAACGACCATCCGCCTTTCCGCTAAACGAAAGCATTTCTATAGGGAGAATGACGCCGCAAGAACCCGGCGGACCCAAACACGCATCATCCATAAAATAATAACCGTAATAAAAACTCGCACCCGGACCAACATAGCTCCAAGTTGTAGAAGCCTGGCTATTAAAATTACCAATGATAACCCAGGTATCAGCGGCACCGGCAATAAATGTACCCGAAACTTGTGTCCAGCCTACTTTTTGTGTAATAATTGAGTTGGTTGCATAAACAGGCGTCAGCGGAATCGGGGCGTTACTAAACGCATAAAAAGGATTTACATTGGTGGTTGCAAAACCTATTTTATTTTGTGCATAATCGCCATAATTTTCGGATAAAGAAACCCAAATAGAACACTCGTATGTATTGCCGGGAATTAATGCAGAAGTTAAATTAGCTTTTATGTATTCGCGAAAATCGCTTCCTGAAATGGCAGGTGTTCCCATGGATTCGCCCATGTATTTTACGCCTGTGCGGGCATTTTCAATTCCAAAAACGTTTGAGGGCCCACTCACCCAATCGGCTGAACCGCTATTGGCTTGTGCCCAAGCAGCGGTTTCAAAACTTGGATTGGGAAGTAAATTTTGCGAATTTATTTTTCCGCAAATAAAAAAAATAAATCCCAATACGATTAATAAAAAACGAATCGTTCTTATTTTGGATTTTTGTACTAAATAAAAAAAAGTTTCCATTTGCTTATATAAAGGTATAAAATAATGTTGGATATGCAACTTTGTTACTAATTAATTATTCACTCCAAAATTGAGATATTTAAGTTGCAAAATGAGTGTAAGCCCATTATGACTGAGTAGGCCTTATTCTAATTTGCTTATTTTATTTATAGTTTTACTTATACTTAACCCTGGGAAAAATGAAACCAAATTACTTTTTTGTATCGACAGCTTTCCTTTTATTATTATTTGGAAGCAATTCTTATGCACAATTCTTTAGTCCGCCAAACAAATCCTGGGTTTCAGGTACAGGCCCGTATTCAATTATTAGTGCCGACTTTAATGGCGATGGTAAAAAAGATTTGGTAACCTCAAATAGCGGAGCAAATAATGTATCCGTATATTTAGGAGTTGCTATAGGAAGTTTTGCCGTTGCTGTAACTTTTGCAGTTGGTACCGGACCCTATGCAGTGGTGAGCGCCGATTTTAATGGCGATGGGAAAGCAGATATTGCTTCTTGTAATGCCGGTTCAAATAATGTAAGTATTTTGTTGGGAAACGGAGCCGGCAGTTTTGGGGCCGCTGTTAATTTTGCAACGGGTAACGGTCCGCGTTCACTTACAGTGGGCGATTTTAATATGGATTTAAAAATGGATTTGGCAACCGCTAATTATGCTGGCGCCAATGCCTCTATTTTGTTGGGAAATGGTTTGGGAAGTTTTGCTGCTCCGGTAAATTTTGCAGCCGGTAATGGACCACGCTCAATTTTAAATGCAGATTTTAATGGCGATGCCAAACCGGATTTGGCAATTTCCAATGAAACTTCAAATAATATTTCGGTATTAATTGGTTCCGGCACCGGAACCTTTGGAGCGGCAACCAATTTTGCGGTTGGTACAAATCCACGTTCAATTACGACTGCCGATTTTAACGGCGATGGAAAAAAAGATTTAGTAACTGCCAATTCTTCCAATAATGTTTCGGTATTATTAGGAACAGGTACAGGAAGTTTTAGCGCGGCAACAAACGTTCTCTCGGGCAACACTCCTTATTCGGTGTTAAGCGCCGATTTTAATACCGATGGTAAAATGGATATTGCCGTTGCGAATTGGGGAGCGATGAGTATATGGGTGATGCAAGGAACCGGGTTAGGAACTTTTTTACCGGCTAAAATTTTTAAATCCACTATTTGGACAGTGCCCGCAAATCCTTCTTCGATTTGCACAAACGATTTTAATAACGATACTAAACCGGATATTGCCATATCTAATTTTGGTTACAATTCTATTTCAACATTAAATAGTTTTATTCCTACAGTTGGTACGTGTACAAATCCAATGAAGATTGTAATGCTTGGTGCTTCCGGTACATTTGGTTTTGGTGCGAGTGTATTTGATAGCGCATTTGCTTATCGTTTTCGTCAATATATAATTGATTCGGTGAATGGTTATTCTGACATATTTAATATTTCGCACGCCGGTTATACAACTTACGCAATGCAGCCAACCGGATATCCGGCTCCGGGTCCTTTTCCTGTAGATACAGTTTGTAATATTACAAAAGCATTGTGGTACAAACCGGATGCCTGTATTTTTAATTTTACTACAAACGATGTAAATAATCTCATTAATATTGATACAACAAAAAATAATTTATTGCGCGCTACTAATATGCTCGTTGCAAAAGGAATTCCGTTTTGGGTAACTACAACACAACCACGAAATTTTACCGGCGATCCTCCGGCAACAATTGCCAGTAAAAAAGCGCAGTTGTTACAGATGCGCGATACCATAATAAAGTATTATCCGCTAAATTATATAGAGTCTTATGTTGGTTTTGCCCAAGGAAACGGTGATATTTTGGTGCAGTACGATTGCGGAGATAATACTCATTTTAATGATGCCGGTCATCGAAAACTATTTCAAAATGTAAAAGCGGCCGGTATTCCGGGAAAAGTTTGTCCGTTGGTTACGTTAGGGATTGATAATTCTTCAAAAATAGAAAATGTAAATATTTACCCGAATCCTTCCAATGGAATTTTTAGTGTTGAAACTTCCAATGAAATTACTTCATTGGAAATTACGGATGTGTTCGGAAAAATTATTTACAAATCGCTAATAGAAAAACCACAATCGGAAATTGATTTGTCGGACAAAGCCAAAGGAATTTATTTTGTTCGTTTTTTGCAAGACAAAAAAATTATTTCGACAAACAAATTAATAATTGCGAATTGATTTTCTAATCGTGTGCTCAATTATTGTTTAAATATAAAATTAACCTTCTTATAATTTTTTTTAAGATTATAAATTTTACATAAGATTTTGCGTACAAAAAAAATTATCCTAATTTTGCGAGAGTTTATCTCAACCTAAAACGGGTTTAAAAAAATCATTATGTCAAACAAAAAAGCATCTTATCACGATTACGTAATCAAAGACGGAAAATTTGTAGGGGAATTTGAAGAAATGTATCAGGATTACGAAGATCCCTGGATGCAATCGGAACAACCGAACCGCTATAGTCGTAAAATGGCCATCATGAATATCCAACGCTACAATATAAAATCAATAATTGAATACGGTTGCGGTTTGGGATATTATGCCGATTGGATACATAAAGAAACAGGCATTGTTTGCAAATCGCTGGATATTTCGGAAACAGCAATTAAAAAAGCGAAACAAAATTTTCCGCATCTTCACTTTGAAGTTGCTAACATCAGAAATTTATCTGCACTCGAAAATAAAGAAAACACAGATTGCATTTTGCTTGCTGATATAACATGGATGATTTTGCAAGACTTGAAATTTGTGAATGAAGAATTAATGAAACATTTCAGAGGTAAATACCTCATCAATAATTTTGTAACTTACAAAGGCACACAAAAATACGGACTCGATTATTTTACTACCACAAAAGAATACATTGATTACATGCCGTTTAAATTAATTGGTTATGCCGAAGCCACCACCATCGACGATCACAATATTGATTCGCATACTATTTTTAAGATTGAACCTAAATAAAAATTCAATAATTACTGCACAAAAAGTTTTCTTGTAATTATTTTATCATCAACAGCAACTTGCACAAAATAAATTCCCGCCGAATATTTTTTAGAATTTAAATTAAAATTATGTTGGTGGTCACCGGAATTTTCTTTTTCAGTTAAAAGCAAATCTACCTGAGCACCTTTTACATCCATTATTTTTATGCTCACATTACTTTCATTTTTTAAATGATAATCGACAGTAATGTTTTCTGCTGTAGGATTCGGATATAAATTAAAGTTTGTTTTATCATTATTCATTTCATTTACTCCCAATAAGCCGGGGGTTAAAACTTTTGAAAGCGAATACGTAAAATCACCGGTTGCCTGATTATTAAAATTAGCAGCCACAACTCCTAAATAAAAAGTAATATTTCCTACGGCCACCGCGGGGGCTGTCCAATTAAAACTCCACTGATTAAATCCCGGACTCAATTGATCTACTCCGCAATAAGTTCCTTCTACATAATTATTTCCTGCCCCGCCAAAACTTCCGTTCGATTTTCGGGTGCGGGTAGCGTCTGTAAGTACAAATGTTCCTGTTGCATTTGCTCCGCCAGCGGCCGGACGATTAGTAACTTCAAAATCAAAAGCAATTATTGCCGCTTGCGCAATGGTTACAGTAACAGTGTAAGTTTGTCCGGGCACATATTGTGTAACGCCACCGCCAATATTTAAACTAAAAGTGGTAGCAGGGCCGGTATTGTCAACAGTATTGTGGCAGCCTCCTCTTCCACACGTTCCGCCTTCGCCTGGCGCGCCCGCACCACCCGGACCAAGAATAGCAAAACCGCTTCCGAGAATATTTGTGGTTGCAAATGGTCCGGTACAAGGCGGAAAAGCTAAGTTCTTATTATTATTTTTAAAAGAGCTGCTAATTACAAAAATTAAGAATGAGAATGAAAAAATTAAAATAAAATTAATTTTTCGTGCAAAGAAATGTAAATTTTTTTTCATGGTTTAATATTTTAAATTAATTATTGCTTAATCAAATATACATAATAGTAAATTAAGAAACAAGAATTCGGAATTTAAAAGCTTGAGGCGCCTCCCCGAAAAAAGAAAAGCTTCAACACGTTGAAGCCATTTCTATTTATCGAGGTCCCGTCCGGATTCGAACCGGAGTAGCAGCTTTTGCAGAGCTGAGCCTAGCCGCTCGGCCACAGGACCTTTTTAATTCAGAATCAAGAATGCAGAATAATGAATTAGGATAGCAAAAGTAATAAATTTTTTGCATCTTGTACTATTATTTTAGCTCTTCTTTTATGCAATTACACAGTAAACTTCCCAATGTAGGTACTACAATTTTTACCATAATGAGCGCTTTAGCTCGTGAACACAATGCCATTAATCTATCGCAGGGATTTCCGGATTTTGAATGCTCGCCAAAATTATTAGAGTTGGCAAATAAATATATGACAACCGGGTTTAATCAGTACGCACCTATGCAGGGTGTTTCGCCTTTGCGGGAAAGGATTTCGGAAATAATGAATACCTGCTATAATTCTCATTACCATCCCGATTCTGAAATTACAATTACCGCCGGCGCCACGTATGGAATTTACACTTGCATTGCGGCGTTTATAAATAAAGGTGATGAAGTAATTGTTTTTGAACCCGCTTACGATTGTTATGTTCCGGCCATTGAAGTGCATGGCGGAGTTCCGGTAATTTGTAAATTAAAATTTCCGGATTTTAATATTGATTGGAAAGAAGCCGAAGCAAAAATAACTTCTAAAACACGAATGATTATTATTAATTCGCCGCAAAATCCTTGCGGTTCGGTTTTAAATGAAAATGATTTAAAAACTTTGGAAAAATTAGTTGAAGGAAAAAATATTATAGTTGTGAGTGATGAGGTATATGAACACATGGCATTCGACGGAGCACCGCATCAAAGTGCCTCGCGGTTTAAAAATTTGAAACAACAATCTATTATTATTTCTTCTTTCGGAAAAACGGTTCACACAACAGGATGGAAAATTGGTTACGCGGCCGCACCGGCAGAATTAATGATTGAATTCAGAAAAATACATCAGTTTTTAGTGTTTGCTGTTAACCATCCCTTGCAAATGGCTTTAGCAGAATATTTGTCTGATAAAAGCACTTATCTGGAGCTAAAACATTTTTATCAGCGTAAGCGCGATTATTTTGTAAAGCTGATAAAAAATTCGCGTTTCGAAATATTAAATTGTTCAGGAACATATTTCCAATTATTATCCTACAAAAAAATAAGCGATGAAGCCGATACCCAAATGGCAATCAGATTAACCAAAGAAAATAAATTAGCAAGTGTTCCGCTTTCGGTTTTTTATAAAGATAAAACCGATAATAAATTATTGCGTTTTTGTTTCGCTAAAAAAGAAGAAACACTTGAGAAAGCCGCTGAAATTATTTGTAGAATTTGAAAAAATTGACAATTTGAAGATTTACAATTGACAATTTAAAAAATTACCAATTGTAATACCAATTATAAATAATATTTAGTCCAATATTTGCATATTGGAATTTTTTGTATTACATTTGGACTATATAATAATTATAACTATGGCTTTACCACTACAGATTTCCGTCAAAGAAA
>JAHEYG010000071.1 GCA_023251725.1 Sphingobacteriaceae bacterium
TTGGTCCGTATGGCGGCATTAATGCTGCTGCGTATACCGATTTTGGAAATGGATTCTATACTTCATTTACTATTACCGGTATGGGTTCTTATGGATATTTCAGTTTAGGAGCAAGTGCAAATACTTTGTTACAATCTCAAATACCGGGTGGTTGGTTTCAGGTGGCTTTCCAGTTCAATAATGAACCTTCAATTGATTGGAAAAATATGAATGCAACAAGCTCTAATTTAAGAGTTACTTACGCCGCCCCACCTTGTGTTGTTTTACCAATAGAATTACTTTCTTTTGATGCTAAATGCGATAAGGGCAAAGTAAATTTAACCTGGGAAACAGCTTCGCAATTAAATAATGATCATTTCACAATTGAGCGCTCTGCCAACGGAATTAATTATGAAACTGTAGCAACAATCCCTGGAGCAGGAACAAGTAACCACCATCTTAATTATTCTTATGCGGATTTAAAACCATTAAAAGGAATATCCTATTATTCTCTTAAGCAAACCGATTTTGATGGGAAAACAAAAAATCTGAAAATAAATGCTGTGAACTGCGACGTTGTTAAAGCATCTACCATATGGCCAAACCCAAGCTCAGGGAAATTTACGGTTGAAGGAGCAGAACAAAATAGTGATTTAATAATTACAGATGTGTTTGGACAAAAAGTATTTCAAACTAATATCACAGGAGAAAAAACTGAAATTGATTTAAGCAGCCAGCTTAATGGGATTTATTTTCTTCAGACTAATCAAAAAAACGGAATTGTATTCGAGAAAATTATCCTTAATAAATAAAATCTTTTATAAAAATGCAATTAAGGTTTTTTAGATTTCAAACTATGCGTTTTTGTCCTAAATAATTTACCTTATTTACCAAGCTTCCGAAGAGTCTTATGAGTTGAACTACCAGTTTCAGGAGTGCTTCTTAATTCCGATTTTTTAACGGGATTTGGAACCAAGTTTTGTTTAGGAACATCAGCCTTTGTTTTACTCTTCGATTTTTTAGCAATGTCTTTCTTGTTTTTTACTGCATTTACTTTTTCAAGTTTCGCCTCCTCTTCCGC
Organism: Sphingobacteriaceae bacterium; assembly: GCA_023251725.1. Lineage (GTDB taxonomy): Bacteria > Bacteroidota > Bacteroidia > B-17B0 > Aurantibacillaceae > JAHEYG01. The sequence goes on from JAHEYG010000071.1 coordinate 1,061, forward strand.
TTTTTTTAATCGTTCTTTAGGATAAGTCTCGCCGGGGATGATACCCATCGCCATTGAATAATAAGTCTTAGCCAACGAATAATTTTTACGTTCCATTGCTAAATCTCCTAATTTGTTACAGGTACAGAATTGTTGAATAATTCGATACTCGCCATCAATAATATTAACAGCCATGTTTAAACCCCTATAAGTTACCTTTCCGTTTTTATCAACTTCATATTTATTAGGGTTATTTTCAGCCTTTATAATGGGTTGATTAAGTCCAAGATCACCAACACCTTTTATTGTTTTGGTTCCGATAAAACCGAGCATATCAAGTGTGGGAATGAAATTTACATCGTTGCTTTTAACTGGAATGCTTCTGGTATTGACCATAAATTTTTTCGGATTATAACCCGGGCATGTAATAACCAGTGTATAGTTTCCGGTGGATGGGATATTTATTTCGAAATTTCCATCTTTATCACTTACAGTTTTAGAAATTGCACCTGAAGCACTATTTAGCTCAATGGTAGCGCCCTCTAAAAAAGTTTCCTGTTTATAGGCTCTCGAGCTAAGTGTCCAACTCCTTAATTCTACTTTGCTTTTAAGTCTAAGATCTAAATCATCAGCGACGGCTGAATCAAAAAAAACTAAAAGACAAAATATAAAAAATATGGAATTACTTTTTTTCATAATCTAATAAATCTTAACGTGTCTTAAACGTTTAACCAAAGAAAAGAAATTACTTCTTAAATTCCCAACAAAAAGAGTAATTTATTCATTAAACTTCTTAAGTAAGTCGTTAATAAAAAAAGTATAAATCCAAAAATGAATGCCACAAAGCCACCATTACTAAATGAAACACAAATAAGTTATTGGTGAACCTTTATCCCCTTCGTGTTTTTTGTAGCATGTTGAACTTTACTTAAGCAAGAAGTTTATTAAAGTTAATAATTATTTAATACAAATAAAAAAAACAATGATATTTATTGGATACGACTTAACAAAATGGCGCTTTTATTAATAAAATTTTATCCGACAAAATTATTGATTGGGATTTGCCGTTTTTAAAAATTTAGTCGCCTATTTTATCGATAAGAGATTTCTTAATTTAATGATTTTTTCCTTGAAATAATTTAATATATTTACCTGTATTAATTAGAAAAATAGAATAAGTGAAGGGTAAAATATAGATATAGGCCGAAACAAGGGATAGAATTTTAACCCGAATTTCTGTAAAAAAAAGACGTCATGAATAGCCGAATTAAACTACTTTTAACTATTAATATTTTAACTCTAACAATTTTATCCTGCCTTTTTATTAAAGAAAAGTATCCGCAGCGGATTTATAATCGGATAAATAGTATAACCAAAGAAAAACAGGACGCTAAGCCGCATGATTTTATTGAAAATGATTCTTATTTGCAGCAAACCGCTTTTTTTTCTCTTTACGATACTTCAAGTAAAACAATTGTTATGCTCGGTAATTCTTTGGTGCGTGAAATAGAGTGGAGTGAGTTGTTAAACAGAACAGATGTTGTAAATAGAGGAATTAGTAATGATATAACGGAGGGTTATCTGAACCGAATGAGGTTTGTTTTAAATGTAAATCCTAAAATTTGTTTTATTGAAGGGGGCTTGAACGATCTCATTTTTAATATTCCCATTGATACCACCTTAAATAATCTGAAAAAAATAATTGAGATTTTTAAAAATAAACAAATTCGTCCAATATTAAATTCAGTAACTTTTGTTTCAATAAATTTCCCTGATGCGACTAACTTTAATAAAAAAATAAAAACTTTAAACGAAGGCTTGTTTAAAATAGCTGTTGATAACCAAATAAAAATTATTGATCTTAATACAATAATTTCGGAAGGTAATTTTCGTAAGAAGGAATACGCGGCTAAAGATGGCATGCACCTTACAAACGAAGCGTATTTGATATGGAAGAATGAAATATTGAAAATTTTAGAACAAGAAAAAATAAATTGAACTTTAAAATTATTTAGATTGAAAATTACTTATATAAGTCACGCCACACTTTTAATCGAAACCGGCTACTCCATTATTGTTACCGATCCGTGGGTGGGTGGAAGTGCCTATTGTAATCAATGGTATTTATATCCCAAAGCGTTGCGTCCCGAATTAATAAAAAATGCCGACTATTTATTGTATTCGCACGGACACGAAGATCATTTACATACCGAAAGTTTGCAAACCATTAATAAAAAAGTTGAGATACTGTATCCATATTCGTGGTACGGGGGCAGTAAAGATTTTTTTAAGGAAGTAGGATATAATAATGTTAAAGAAGTATTGAATGAAAAAACAATAGTATTGGATAAACACACTTGTGTTACTTATCTGTCGAATAATTTAGATAATGTGATGGTGATTGAGTGTAACGGAAAAGTGCTTGTAAACATTAATGATGCGCTCCCGTCTGCATCTACTCAGCTGATTGAATATTTTATTTCTAAAATTAAACAACGCTGGCCGCGCATTGATTATGTTTTTTCGAGCTACGGCGGCGCTTCTTACTTTCCAAATACCGTGCATTGTCAATCTAAAAATGATAAAGAAATTGCTGAAGTGCGGGAACAATTTTTTGTAAATAATTTTTGTAAAATAATTGATGGTTTGCAACCAGCGTTGGCCGTGCCATTTGCCAGCGATTTTGTTCTTTTGGATGATCATCAGCGCTGGATAAACGAAAGTAAATTTCCGCGCAATAAAATAAAAGAATATTACAATTCTTATTCGCAAAACCCGGGCCAATCAGAAATTATTGAAGCTTACCCTGATGATTTTTTTGATACTGATGGTTTTCACAAAACATCGCCATATCATAAAATATTTGAAGAAAAGGGTTTTTTAGGATACATAGATACAGCTTATGAAAAAGAAATTGCTCAAAAAAGAAAACCAATATTTATTTCGGAAAGTGCGGCCGGCGAGTTGATTGAAAAAGTAAAAAAACATATTCTTAACAAAGCTTACATCATTCCGGAAAACGTAAGAAAAAATATTTGTTTTACCATTAAAATAACCGATGCCAATAAAAATAATTATTTGAAAACCAATTTCAGAAATAAAATTACTGAGTTTGAAATAAGCAGTGAACCCGGAAAGCACGACGATTTACTAATTGAAATTAAAAGCCAAACATTGCATTACACCCTCGATAACGAATGGGGCGGAGACGCCATTATTATCGGGTACGGCGTAGAAGTACATTGTTATAATGAAGATGTTATCAGCAAAGAATATGAAAATTATTGTATTCGCTTATTAAGTCGCTACCCGAATACGAAAGAATATTTATTAAAAACTCCATGGCGGGGACTAAAATATTTAATGAGCGATTCGGTAAAAAGAAAAAATATCATCGATAAAATTTTGGGAAAGTCCGAAAATATTTTGAATTATTCTGACACAAGGCTTGCTAACAGAAACTTGTGGCTGAATAAAAGTAAATGCGATGTTTGTAAAGCCTGTAACATAAATTAATTATGCAAATGTTGCGGCGAATTACAAGCGGGCCAACTTATTTACCTTTTATTGACGGACTTCGTTTTCTGGCCATTATGCCCGTTGTGTTAGAACACTTTTCTGATTTTTATCAAAAAAAGAACGGGACTTTTATTTCAGAAAGTTTTTATGATAATTATTTTTTAAAATATTTTATTGGAAGCTCTTCCAATGGAGTTTTACTGTTTTTTGCTATCAGCGGATTTGTATTGGCCCTGCCCTTTGCTCAAGCTTGTATTTCTAATACAGAGCGGCCTGATTTAAAAAAATATTTTCTTCGCCGCCTAACACGCTTAGAACCTCCTTACCTAATTGCTTTAACGGGAATTTTTTTATTAAATATTTTAGTGCTTCACAAAGAAAGTCTCAGTTCCGGTCTCCCGCATTATGTGGCCTCATTAATTTATTCGCATAATTTTATTTTTCACGAATATCCTACTATTAATTTTGTGTTGTGGTCGTTGGAAGTAGAGGTACAGTTTTATTTGTTGGCGCCACTTCTCGCCAACATTTTTAAGTTAAAAATTGGAGTCAGATATTTTTTGTTTTTAGTGGGAATATTATTTTTTTCGATACTTAATCATTGTTATGATTTTTCATATCCTACAATACTAAAGTACTTGCAATATTTTATTGCAGGATTCTGGGCAGCCGACTTGTATTTAAATTTTGGGAAGATTTCTACTAAAAATTTATTTTACGATGTCGTTGGAATAGGAGCAATAATAATAATTTGGACAGGCGTTATCTCGAACGGTATATTTCTCCCAATAATTATTTTGCTCGCAATTTATTGCATTCAAAAATCGGTGTTTTGGGAAAAAATATTAGGGCTAAGTATGTTTACAATCGTTGGAGGAATGTGTTACAGTATTTACATGCTCCATTATCCTGCTATGGCATTTTTATTAAACCGATTTACTTTTATTTCCGAAAGAGGGATGCCGGCGTTTTTAATTTCTCTTATTTTGGTGGTCATAATCATCTTAATTGTTAGCGCTCTTTTTTTTATTTTAATTGAACGTCCGTGCATGAACAAAGATTGGCCTAAACAATTATGGAGTTTTATAACAATGAAAAAAACCGGAAAATAGCTTTAATTGATGGATTTGTAAAGAAACAATTATTTTCGTGTTGATTAATTAAAAGTATATATTTGTATCCCTAAAACTCAAAAAAATGGCAAAGAAAAAAGTAGTAACGAAAGCAGCTAAAAAATCGATTAAAAAATCAGCTACGCGCAAACCTGTAAAAAAGAAAGCGACAAAAAAGACCGCAAAAAAATCGGCGCCTAAAAAAGTTTCTAAGCATACGCTTATTAATCCGTATTTAACTTTTGCAGGAAACTGCGAAGAGGCTTTTAATTTTTACAAAAATGTTTTTGGTGGGAAATTTCAGTACATAGGAAGATTTAATGAAATGCCGCCGATGGAGGGAAAGCCAATGTCGCCGGAAGAAGGGCAGAAAATTATGCATGTTTCATTGCCAATTAGCGAAGAAAGTATTTTAATGGGTAGCGATAGTTCAGAAGCATTTGGTCACGCTACGGTAATGGGAAATAATTTTTCAATTTCTGTTAATGCACCAAATAATTCTAAAGCCGATCATTTGTATAATGGTTTAGCGGCGGGCGGACGAGCTACCATGCCAATGAGTATTACCTTTTGGGGTTCTTATTTTGGGATGCTCACCGATAAATTTGGAATACAATGGATGGTGAGTGTTGAAGAGAAAAAAAAATAATTTTATTCGAGTTGTTCAAATAATTCATCCAATTCAACATCGGTTAAATTCCGCCATTCGCCCAATTTTAATTTTCCTAAATTTATATTCATCACGCGAACGCGTTGTAATTTTATAACCTGATAATCGGCCGCTGTGCACATTCGGCGAATTTGTCGGTTTAAACCCTGAGTTAAAATAATTCTGAAAATACGTTTTGCATTGGGTTCTAAACTTACTTTGCAAGGTTTTGTTTTTTCTCCATTCAATTCTACACCTTCCGAAATTTCTTTTAAAAATTGTTTTCGCACGGGAAAATTGAGCGTTACAATGTATTCTTTTTCGTGACCGTTTTTTGAATTGGTAATTTTGTCATTGATTTCGCTGTGATTGGTAAGTAAAATCAATCCTTCCGAATCTTTATCCAATCTTCCAACCGGAAATATTTTTTCGGGATGATTGATGGCGTCGATAATATTATTTGTAATTTTTTCGCCGGTGCATTCAATTCCTTTGGGCTTGTTATAAGCAATGTAACTTGGAATAAAGGTCTTTGCTTCTAATTTTTTTCCATCAATTAAAATAACATTACCATCCTCTATTTTGGTTTCGAAAGTAGCCGTTTTACCATTTACCAAAACTCTCTTTTCGTGGATAAGTTCTGCGGCTTTTCTTATGGAGGAGTATCCGGCTCTTGCAATATATTTATCTGCATTCATAGAGTGTAAATTTATTCAATTAAATGATAAATATTTTGTAAATTTGTTTCAAAATTAAAAAGCATGAAAAAGTTATTATTTTTAACCCTTTCATTCGCGTGGTTCGGTTTTTCTGGTCCGCCTAACGAAAAGTATAAATATCAGGATAATTCTTTGGTATTGGGAGATACCAAAATAATTATTACCGATGCCTTAGCTACCGACGAGGTTATAAAAGCCAAGGTATTTATTGAAAACAAGAACGATTATTTCATTTTGCTCAACCCCGAAAAATCTTATTATTTTATTAATGGAAATAAAAATTACACCAAAGAAAGTGAAATTGTAATTCCGCCCAACGGAAAAAAAGGAAAGGTGTTTGATGTAAAAGGACCGAATTTGCATCCCGACGCCTTATCAATAGTGTTAGACGGATTGACTAAAACAGGTAACGAAAAAATTGTTTCTTTTCCGGATACAAAAATCCCAAGCAAGAAAAAAGAAAATTTCGGAAACATAGAAGTAATTGTAACAGATGTTGATTATGATCATTCCGATAAATTACACATCAAGGTAAAAATAATTAACATTGGCAATGAGCTGGTAATCTTAAACTCTAGTGTTGTTGAATTAAGTGAAAATGGAAACACTTTAAATAACATCAGAAAACGCACCAATCAGGTTTTAATTCGGAAAGGAGATTCCGAAAACATGGGACTTACTTTTCAAACGGCTTCAAAAGGGGGCGACAAAAATATTGTTTGGAACGACGCTTTTACAACCGCTTCAACACTTCCAATGAATCCCATTGAAATTGGAATTGCTAACAACAATGATTTATTAAGCAATTATAAATATTGTTTGGGGCCTGTTCTTGAAAAAAGTACAAAAAAGACAGATGAACCTTTAGCGATTAATAATAAAAACAAAACACCGGCCGAGAAAAAAGAACCGGTTAAAAAAAGTGAGCCGGTTAAAAAAGACGTTTCTTCAAGCTCAGCGTCCAATCCACCTAAAGAAGAGAAACGTGCAATGGAAGATGATGTGCAGGAATTACACGCTGCGGATATTAGTTTTGTAGATGAAGGTGCCAAATTTTATGCTTTACTTATAGGAATTAGTGATTACGCCGATCCTGGAATTGCCGACCTGGATAATTTACCTGTTAATGATGTACTGTCCTTAGAAAAAGTATTAACTACCAATTATACTTTTAATAAAGAAAATGTAAATGTTTTAAAAAATCCTACACGCCGCGAAATTGTTATTGCATTGGATAATATCGCTAAAAAAGCGGGGCCTACCGATAACGTTTTAATTTTTTATGCCGGTCACGGACATTACGAAGATGATAACGATATTGGTTATTGGTTACCGAAAGATGCTGAGTTAAGTAATTCTTCCAATTGGCTGTATAACGATCAACTCGTTGCCTCTATGCGAAAAATAAAATCGCTGCATACTTTATTAGTTTCTGACGCCTGTTTCAGTGGAAGTATTTTTAAAAACCGTTCCATTAATTTAGCGGGCGCTTCCGATGTAATAAAAAAGAAATATCAATTGCCTAGTAGGAAGGCCATGACTTCAGGAACTTTAAAAACCGTTCCCAACAAAAGCGTTTTTATAAAATATTTGTTAGATCGTCTCGAAAAAAATAAAATAAAATATCTTTCTACCAGCGCCTTGTATCAATCTATTGAACAGCCGGTAGGAAATAACAGTAACAGTTTACCGCAGTTTGGTGTTATTCAAAATGTGGGCGACGAGGGCGGAGATTTTATTTTTATTAAAAGATAAATCCGGATTGAAATAAATTCCGACTGCATTTCATTTCACTCATTTAAATGGTTAATACGAGAATTCTTTTCTATCCGTAACTAATATCTTATTATTTACAAAAAATATTTATTTATATTGTTTAAATAAAAAATATCTAAAATCAATTCTTATGAAAATAAATCTACACCTAACGGCCACTTTCTTAATCGTATTATTTTCTAAAACAAATACTCGTGGGCAAGGCATTTGTTTTTTACCTCAAACTGTATTTACAGTCGGAGTTGCCCCTGTTGGTACCACCACCGGTGATTTTAACAGCGACGGAAAATTAGATGTGGCTGTTGCCAATCAAGGCGGTAATGTTTCTATATTGTTGGGAACAGGTACCGGAAGTTTTATTGCTGCTCCAACTGCTACAGTTTTTTTTCAACCTTACGGAATTATTGCGGGCGATGTGAACAATGACGGCAAATTGGATCTCGCAATTGCTAATATTAGTTCAGCCATTGTCTCTATTTTAATAGGTTCAGGAACCGGTACTTTTAATCCTGCATTAACTTATACGGTTCCAGGTAATGCACGAGGAATAACAATGACAGATTTTAATGGCGATGGTAAACCGGATTTAGCAGTTGTTGCGCCGGTAACAGGTAGTGTAAGTATTTTATTGGGAAGTGCAACAGGAACATTTGGTGCTTGTGCAAATTTTGCCACCGGTATGAGTCCGCAAGGTGTAACTTTTGGCGAATTTAACGGCGATGGTAAGATGGATTTAGCGGTTGCGAATTTTTCTACCAATAACGTTTCAGTTTTAATTGGTACGGGCACAGGAAGTTTTGGTGCAGCAACAAATTTTACGGTTGGTGTTAATCCGATGGGAATTGCGGCAGGAGATTTAAATAACGATGGAAAAACAGATTTGGCGGTTACTAATAACGGAAGCAATGATTTATCTATTTTAATTGGTAATGGTGTCGGAAGTTTTGGCGCGGCAAATAATTATACAACTGGTGCAAACCCCAGAAGTATTGTGTTCGCCGATTTTAATTCGGATGGAAGAAAAGATTTAGCGGTTGCAAATTTCGGAAGCGCCAATGTAACCGCATTTTTAGGAAATGGGTTGGGTGGATTATTAGCAGTAAATGTTTTCGCGGTTGGTAATGCAGCGAATTGGATTTCTACCGGCGATTTTAATACTGATGGAAAACCGGATCTTGTTATACCTAGTCAGGTTGGAGGATATGTTTCTGTTTTAATTAATAATGCGCCAACTGTAACCGTTGCAACAACAAACACTGTGTTGTGTTCCGGACAATCAACAACTTTAACTGCAAATGGCGCTTCAACTTATACTTGGAGTACGGGAGCAACAACACAAGCAATTAATTTCAATCCTCCTGCAACAGTTACTTATACTGTTACTGGATCAACTGCTTTAGGTTGTCAGGGTGCAAATATTTATACGCAGGTGGCTTTGCTTTGCACAGGCGTTCAACAATTGGGGATTTTAAATTCTAAGCTCACTATTTTCCCGAATCCATTCAGTCATCAAACTTTTTTGAAATTTAATTTAAGCGAAAATGCGAATGTTGAGATTGAATTATATAATTCGTTGGGACAAAAAATTTCTTCTATCGAAAATAAATATTTGAATAGCGGCGATTATGAATATAAAATATGTTCTCAATCAAAAGGAATTTATTTTTTAAGAACAACTATTAACGGCGCAACTTCAACGCAAAAAATAATTCATGTGGAGTAGGACCCACCCCGGCCCTCCCGACGGGAGGGAGAAGGATAGATTTTTGGAAACTAATACAATTCACTCTCGACTAACCTAACATTGCTCTGAATTTGTGAGAGTGAATTAAGTAAAAACACCAATCGTAAATTTGGAATTTCGCGTTCTTCCCAAGGCTGAGTATAAATTGTTCCATCTACCGAAGATATTGCCTCCTGTTCCTTTACGTTAAGAAGTTCATTGGTTAAGTTAGCTAATTCCGGACTCATTTTTTTTGAATCTAAAAGTGATTTATGAAAAGCTTCAACTTTGTCTCTTAAAATAAAAATTTTATTTTCACCGCCCACGAGTACATGTATAGGAATGTCTTTGTCGTCTTTTAAATTCAGGTTTAAAATATTGTAGTCGGAATTTATTTTATTGTTAATACAAATATCATTTCCGGTGGCGGTTAAAAGCTCACATTTCAAATTATCAATATAATTGCATAATTCGTTTGCTGCTTTTTCAACATTGCTGTCATTTTTTGCCCCCTTTAATTTTGTATCAATAAAAACAATCGTCTTTTCTTTAGTTGAAATATTTAGAGCTGCTGTTTCAATGATGTTTCTACTAACACTTAAGGCCAGGAGAACACTGAATATGGCAAGGAAAATTAATCCAAACATAATCCCTAAAAAATTTAGATTACCTGATTTATTTTCATTGCGTGTTTGATATAGATAAACGGGAAGAAATAAAACGAAGGGCATTGGAATACCGATGATTAAAAAGAGTCCAGCTCCCGGCCAATGCATTACTTTAAATAATGCGCCCATCATTGTTATTGTAAATGCAAAAAATGTAACAATGTGAAGTGCCTTGTATTTTTTCACTTCCTGACTTTTGTAGTTGGTTATTAAAGCAAGTGGTAAAAAAACAAAACAAAATAAGAGGATTGCTAAAATAATAATTGGCGCTGCCCCGGGCCAGTGGTTTATTTTAAATGTACAGCCTAGCAACGTTAAAATAGCGCAGGCAATTCCGGTGATATGAACTGATTTTTTCATAACAAATAATTTTTAGTTTTTTATTTAATAATTAATGATTCTACAATACGTACATTTTTTTCAATGTCACTTAATCTTGCAAGGGTGCCTATTAAAAGTGTGTTTCTAAAATTAGCTTCCTCCCAGGTTATATTTTCTTCATTTTGTTTTTTATCGGATGTATCAAAAAGACTTTCAATGGTTTTTGATAAATCGGGATCAACAGAAGTTGTTTCGATCGATAATTTTTTAAAATTATTTAATTCTTCTTTTAACGGTGCTAAGATTTTATTTTCTTCCGGCCAACGTAAATACATATTTACACGGTCGTAATTATCTTTCCTTTCAATTAATTGAGGATCGGCTATCAATTTAACCGCTGTATTTTTATCAACCTGCTCAACTTCCTGAACTAAATTTAATTTAAGCTCCAAAATTATTTTTGTGAGTTTATCGGCGCTTTCAATTATTGCGATTTGCTGTGCCGATGTTTTTGTTGTATCGCTATTAAGTTTCGCAACCGTTAATTCCTGATTGTGTTTTGCTTCGTAATACTTTAAAATTTTAGAATTGTTAATATCTTCATTCGTAAAACATTCGAGTACAGGCTGACTTACATTAAAAGATAAAAGCATGGTTAATATAACAGTAAACATCGAAATAGTAATTATAAATATAAACTGACCTGTGTTTATTTGATTTTGTTTTATTTTCATTGCTGTGAACAGGGGTAAGAATGTACCGATAAGTAATACCGAACCAATCAGCATAAAGAATCCGGCACCCGGCCAATGAAACATTTTAGCCATTGTGGCGAATTCGAAAATGATGAGTGAAATCATTCCCAAAACATAAATTAGTTTTTCTTTCGCGGTCTTTACTTCTTTTAATTTTGCAATTAAAAGCATTGGCAAAAATAGGAGTAGTATAATTGACCATCCATAGAATAAAAAAAGTAAAGATCCGGGCCAGTGCATTACTTTAAATAAAACACCAATCATAAAAAGTATTCCGCCAATTAAAATAGAAAGATGTAAAAGCGGCTTTTTCTTTTCTGTTTTATAGGAATAATTTAAATAAAGAGCGGCAGGGAAAAACACAAAACAGAGTAGGGCAAAGCCAATCATTAATGTAATTGGCCAGCCGGGAAAGCGGTAAATTTTCATAACAGTTCCGATAGCAATTACTGCAAGCGAAACATTTCCGGTAATTTTCATAGTGGTTTTCATAAGCGCGTATTTTTTATCAATTAAGTAAAGTGTGTTTTCCTGTATTTTTTGTAACACTTTTATTCCTGTTTGTTCTTTTATGATGCGATAAGCTTCTTCAAATTTTTCCCCTTCGTTCATCATATTCTCAACTTCACAGCAAATATGATCTACGAGCTCATTCGCAAGATGATTCAGGGTAATTCGGGCGCTTTCAACATCCGATTCTATTAGCTTTATTTGTTTGCTATCCAAACACATATTTTAATCCGAAATTGGGTTTAAAGAAAATTTTCAAAGTTTTGAGCATATCTTCAAACTCAGCAATTTTTTCTTTGGCTTTGCTATTTCCTTTTTGTGTAATGCTGTAATAAATTCGGTTTCGGTTATTAATTATTTCCGATTCTGTTTTTACAATGCCCTCTAACTCTAATTTGTGCAGAATAGGGTAGAGCGCTCCAAAAGTTAATTCAATTTCGCCTTCCGAAATTTCTTTTACCATTTGTGTTATCTCGTAACCATACATTCTTTTGTTCTCAAAAAGAAGTTTTAAGATGATGGGCTTGAGCATGCCTTTTAATAAATCGTTTGATGCCATTTTGTTTGTGTTTTAATTTATAATGCAAATATCTATATATGGTTACAAATATATATAAGAAACTTATATATATAAATATATTTTATGTATAAACCTGAAAATCAATAAATTAAATTTTTACCCAACCCGGCCCTCCCGGGAGGAGGGAGACGCTTAAAGTACTTTCCTCGTAACCGAAAGCTTTTATTTCTTAGAATAGAGTATCTTTACTTTACAATAAACAAGCATGAAGGTTTTACTTACCACTCTTAACGCCAAATACATTCACATCAATTTAGCTGTTCGCTTATTGTATGAATTAAATAAGGATAAAGCTGGAATTGCCTTTAAAGAATTTACGATTAAAGAACCTAAAGATTTTATCGCCGATTATTGCAAAGATTTTGATATTGTTGCTTTTAGTTGTTATATCTGGAACATTACGCCCACACTGGAAGTAATTAAAAAAATAAAAGCGATTAATCCAAATGTAAAAATTTTGCTTGGCGGACCCGAAGTTTCTTACGAATGGGAAAATATTATTTCACTCGATGAAATTGATTATATTATTACAGGCGAAGGCGAAATTCCGTTTCGTGAATTTTTGGATGCTTATCCTAATGTAGAAAATGTGTCGAGCTTGGTTCGCAAAGTTAAAGGCGAAGTAAAATGCGATTCGCGGTCAACTATTTTTGATTTAAAAAATTATACTGACGTTTTGCCTTATCGTAACGATTCGCCGGAAGAATTATATAATAAAGTGTGTTATATCGAAACATCGCGTGGGTGTCCGTACAAATGCGAATTTTGTTTAGCGAGTTTGGATAATAAAGTCCGCTATTTACCCGATGCCAATATTAAAGCCAATTTATTGTATTTAATGCAGCATGGCCGGGTGATTAAATTTTTGGACCGCACCTTTAACATGAAACGCGATTTTACAATTGATATTTTTAGATTTATTTTAGAAAATCATTATCCTCAAAATGTTTTTCAATTTGAGATCACAGCTGACATTTTACATCCGGATATAACAAAATTTATTCACGAAAATGTGCCGCCGGGATTATTTCGTTTTGAGATTGGAATACAAACCGTAAATCAGAAAGCAAATTTAGAAGTAAGCCGTAAACAAAATTTCGAAAAAACAAAAGGTATTATTCAAGCATTATCCCACAAAATAGAAATGCACCTCGATTTAATTGTAGGATTGCCCTTAGATTATTGGGAAGATAATAAATATAGTTTCGAAGAAGTATTTAAATTATTTGCACCCGAATTGCAATTGGGATTTTTGAAGTTTTTAAAAGGAACGCCGGTCCGCGATAAATACGAGCAGCACGGTTTTGTATTTGATCCCATGCCACCTTACCAGATTATTGAAAGCAAATATTTATCTAGGGAGCAATTGGAAAAAATGGTAATGCTCGAAAACGCATTAGAAATTTACTGGAACAAAAAACGAACCATTCATACTTTAAAATACATTACAAAACATTACAGTATTTTTGATTTTTTACTGCAACTTGGAATTTATTTTGGTACTGTACGAGATTACCATAAATATACTTTAGAGGATGTGTATCAGATTATTCACGCTTTTGTTGAAAAAAATTATCCTGATGATGCAGTTATAAAGCAATTAATAGCGGTGGATTATTATTTGCAGTATAAAGTAAAACCAAAAACTTTATTTTTAGAGGAGATTGTGCGCGACGAAAAGACAAAACTTGTAGAAAAATTAAAACTCAATCATCATAAATATCGTCATTTAATTTTTCCGCTCAACTTTGATTTTAAATTGTTTGAAGAAAAAAACACGATAGAACAGGGAAGTTACAATATGATTTTACAATATAACGGCACTTCTAAGGCAGAAATGATTTATGAGGAGGTTTAAGATTTATCTGTTAGCCTTTTAATATTTTTATCAATATATTTCTCCGAAGTAATTAAAGCAGTTTGTATTCGCTTGGCGTAAGTAATACTGTCAATAATCTCCTTTTGTTTTTCCTCCACCAACTCTTTTTGTTTTTCCACAATTTCTTTTTGCTCCGTAATAATTTTATTTTTCTTTTGATTCTGCCGTAAACTTCTTAAAATAACAATGGCTAATATCAAAACCAAAAATAATCCAAAAGAAATCGAAGCAATCACAATTTTTTGTTTTTGTTTTTCTTCCTCAGCAATTACGTCTTTTTTTTCCTGTTCGGCTTTTGTTTCTCCTTCCTTTTTATCGAATTCGTACTGCATTTGAATTTGAACCGTTTTTTTAGTGTTTTCTTCGTTGAATAAACTATCGCGGTAAACGATACACATTTTGTAATGCTCCAGCGATTGTTGCCAGTGCCCGGTGGCGCCACCCAAAACAGATAAGTTGCTGTAACAGTCTTTGATAAGATTTTTGTTTATTATTTCTTTTGAAAGCGAGAGGGC
>JAHEYG010000072.1 GCA_023251725.1 Sphingobacteriaceae bacterium
CGGTGGGAATAAAAAAAGTATTTTTCAAAAATAGTTATGCCGCTTTTAAAGGGATGAAAAGTGATGAAGGTGTCGATTTCCTTAAAAAATTCGGAGTTGAAGTTACCCAATATAAATAGTTTGAAAAAACTTCTTTCAAAATATTTCATTTTTTTCTTATTAATATTTTCATTTTCAATTCCGGCTCAGAAATCAAACGACTTAAAAACACCTCCTAAAAATAAAGATGCAAAAGAAGCCGAAAAAAGTAAACGTGAAATCCGAAAAGAAGAGCGCAAAGAATGGAAAGAAAGACGAAAACTTGAAAAAGAAGAACAAAAAATGATTAAAGCTTATCATAAGCGAATTCAAACAAAAACGGTTCTCAAGCGAATGAAAAAAAGTAAACAAAAAGCGCAAATGAATAACGAAAACAAGCGCGAGTTTTTCCTAAAAAGATGGTTTTCCAAAAAAAAGCGTTGACCATTTAAAGCAAATATAGCCCCACTTATTCAATTCATACTACCACATTTAAAAAAGTATTTTAGCAAACTGGCATTTATTCTTAATATTGTGTTAATGATTGTTAACTGTAAGTGTATTAAAAGAATATTTGACAATCAGCTAATTAGAAATAGTACATAAAAATATTTGCACATTTAAAGGCAGGTTTCTATTTTTAGCCTTTTGTGAAAAGCAGAATTTTTATTTAAATTAACAATATGATTAAGAAAATTTACCTCCAAGTAATTGCTTTAGTGGTTTATGGCTCAGCAGCCATAGCGCAAAATAATAGCGGATCCATTAGAGTTACGTTGAAAGATAAAGGAAATAATGAAGCTATTCCTTTCGCCAACGTTGTGGCCTATCAAAACGGCGTTCAAGTGGGTGTTGGAACAACCAATATGGATGGGGTGGCCGACATTAAACCTTTGGCCCCGGGTAAATATGATGTAAAGGGTGTTTATGTTGGATATCAGGCCTCAGAAACAAAAGGCGTGGTTGTTGGAGAAGGAAAAACAGCTTATGTTAATATTGCATTATCAAACGGAGAAGGAGTTAATTTACAGGAAGTAGAAGTAGTTACGTATCAAAATCCCTTAGTTGATCCGGATACAAAATCTGGTGGTGTTGTTACTCGCGAAGATTATCAGAACATGGCAACAAAAGATATCAACTCAGTTGCTGCAACCACTGCCGGAGTTTTTCAGTCAGATGAAGGAAAAGGTTTAAATGTTAGAGGTGGACGCAGTACAGCAACCACTTATTTTATTGATGGTATTAAAGTTATCGGTGGCGCTAACGGATTACCTCAGCAATCCATCGAACAAATTAATGTTATTACGGGCGGTTTACCTGCCATGTATGGTGATGCAACTTCCGGTGTGGTTTCAATTACTACCAGAGGTCCCCAATCTAAATTTTTTGGTGGGGTCGAACTAATTTCTTCTCAATTAACCGATGCTTTTGGATACAATTCTTTAGGATTTAGCTTAGGTGGGCCAATCATTAGCAAAAGAGATTCTAATGGTGTTAAAACTCCCATCGTAGGTTTCTTTTTGTCCGGTCAAGGTAATTACGTTAAAGATCCTAGTCCGTCGGCAGTACAATTATATGGCTTAAAAGAACAAACTATTAAAAATATTCAGGATGTGCCTTTGGTTCCTTCCAAATCAGGTTTTGGGTTTAATCGCGCTTTAGAGTTTACAACCAAAAATGATTATCAACAAATCTCCGCACATCAAAACATTGCTTCCCGTTCATTATCATTAAATGGAAAGATTGATATCAGAGCAACCTCTAATACAAATATTACATTTGGTGGTGCATTAGATTACGGAAATAGGAATCCGTTTATTTACGCCTATTCATTATTTAATCCTGAAAGAAATCCTCAGCAAATTACTACCACCTGGAGAGCTTACGCTAGAATTACTCAAAAATTTGGTAACAAATCAGGTACAGATAAAGAAAAATCGCAAGCTATAATTAAAAATGCATTTTTTAGTTTTTTAGCGAGTTATGAGAGTGCAGGAGATGAAACACAAGACGAGGCTCATAAGAATAAATTTTTTGATTATGGTTATATCGGAAAATTTGACCGCCAATTTTCAGGCAAAGAAAATATTTTTAATTATCAGTTTAATCCAAAATTGCAAATTGGTAACAACACCGTTAAGGCATGGGAGTACCAAGGCAGGTCAGAAAATGGCACCATATTTACACCAGGCGATTTAAATCCAAGTTCTACTCGTTATACTTCTTATTTAAATGAATATTTTGGAGGTAACTTACCACCATTTGATTTTATTGGCGCGTTTAACGGATTACGTAATGGCGATTTACCGGGAAGTATTTATAGTTTATATAGTGCTTATGGAAGCACCTATTCAGGTTATGCGATAAACAATACAACCCAGTTTCGTATAGCCTCTAGTTTTAACGCAGATATTAAAAACCATGCCATAACATTGGGTATTGAATATGATCAAAGAAATACCAATGGCTATAGTTTAGGATATGGTTTTGTTCCAATTAATAATTTATGGACAAGAATGCGCTTATTGGCTAATCACCATACCGAAGAGTTAGATAAATCCAATCCTGTTTTAGTACCTGAATTATCAGGAACTTATCCGGCTTATTTTTACGAAAACAAATACGATCAAAGTCAGCAATCCGAATTTTCTATTAAACTATTAGAGAAATTGGGCATGCCCTCTAATAATACTAAATTCGTAAATATCGACGCCTTAGATCCCTCTACTTTTAATATGAATATGTTTAGTGCCGAAGATTTATTGGGTCAAAACAGCGGGGCACAAATTGTAGATTATTTTGGTTACGATCATAAAGGAGACAGAAATTACAACCTTACCAACCTGGATGATTTTTTAACTAAAAGGGATGTGTTCGGTAAACACACTTTTGCAGTTGGATCTTTTATGCCGATTTATATGTCGGGTTACATTCAGGATAAATTTGACTTCAGAGATATTAAATTTAACGTGGGAGTGCGTATCGACCGTTATGACGCTAATCAAAAAACATTAAAAGATAAATATTCCTTATATGAAGTGAGAACCGTTGGTGAAACATCCGGTGATGCCTCTCACCCAACGGATAATTCTTCTTATTTTACTCACCCTTCTAATTTAGGTAAAGATTATTCGGTTTACACTTCTGATATTAAAGGCGGTTCAATTGCAGGTTACCGTAATGGTGATCAGTGGTACGATGCAAAAGGGAATGAAGTTTCAGATCCAACTACACTTTTAGGAACTAATGGTAAGTTAAATCCATTTTTAACGCAGTCCAGTTTAACAAGCAATAGCGCAGGGATTCCTTTTGTAACACAAGCTTTCGAAAGTTATAAAGCACAAATTAATGTAATGCCGAGGGTGGCTTTCTCTTTCCCTATTTCAGATGTAGCTAATTTCTTTGCACATTACGATGTTCTAACTAAGCGACCGGCAGGTAATCGCTTAGATCCAAAAGATTATTATTTCTTACAATCTGAAAGTAGCACACCTTTTATTCAGAATCCTAATTTAACGCCTGAAAAAACAACTGATTATGAATTAGGTTTCACACAAATATTAAACGAACGTAAAAATGCGGCAATTAAAATCACTTCGTTCTATCGTGAGCTTCGCGACATGTTAACTCAAAAACAAATTGTTGCTGCTTATCCTCGAAATTATATTACTTACGTTAATCAAGATTTTGGAACGGTAAAGGGATTTACTTTTGAGTTTGACTTTAGAAGAACAGGTGGTTCACGAATTAACGCTAATTATACCTTACAATTTGCCGAAGGTTCAGGTTCCAATGCTAATTCAGGAGCTAATTTAGCGGGTTCGAGCCAACCTAACCTTCGTGTTACAATGCCGTTGGATTATGATCAACGCCATTCATTTGTTTTAAGTTATGATTACCGTTTTGGTGCCGGAAAAGATTATAAAGGACCGAAACTAAAAAAGAAAAATGGTAATGATTTCCAACTTTTAAAAGATATTGGATTTAATTTACAGTTCTTAGTAGGTTCAGGTACACCGTACACTAAATGGTTAACACCAGTTGCAGCTGCAGGTAATGTACGTTCACAAGTTGACGGTTCCATTAATGGTTCTTATAAGCCTTGGACATTCAGAGCAAATCTTAGAGTAGATAAAAACATTGAATTAACCTGGGGTAAAAAAGATTCTGATAAACGCAAAAAAGCTAATTTGAATATTTATATCCAAGTATTAAATTTATTAAACACACTTAACATACTTGGTGTTTATAACTTTACCGGTAATCCGGATGATGATGGTTATCTTTCTTCTGCTTATGCGCAAGCCACATTAAAAAACGCAAACAGTCCTCAAGCATACTCCGATATGTACGGAATTTATATAAACAACCCCGCCAACTATAATTTACCAAGACAAATAAGAATTGGTTTAATGCTAGATTTTTAAAAATAGTAATTATGAAAAACAGCAACATTATGAAACGTGTAATTATTTTAGTAGCTTTAATTAGCTTCGTTTCGGCTTCGGCCAGGGAAAAACAAGGAAGTGAAATTTTTGGTGAGGTTCACAAAACACAAGCCGGTGCCAAGGTAATGGGTGCTTGTGTTGGGGCTACCAATAGCCAGGAATTGTGGGTGAACAACGTAAGAACAATTATTTTTACCGCCGGCGATATGTGGTGGGATTTATTTGGTAATGGTAATGCGTATTATATTATTCCTGCTATAGCTGATAAAAGTAAAGGTATCTCCTCTTTATTTGCAGGTTCGGTTTGGATTGGAGGATTAGATGCCGGTGGACAATTAAAAGTGGCGGCCATGACTTACCGCCAAACAGGTTACGATTATTGGCCGGGTCCTTTAGATGTTACAAATGCTTCCACTAATTCTGATGTTTGTAATCAGTATGATAAATTATTTACAATGACCAGAAAAGAAGCAGAAGATGCTGTTTTCAATGGCGTTTATTCCGATAATATTAAAAACTGGCCGGGAAATGGTGATCCTACAAAAAATCAGGGCAATCTTTTGGCGCCTTTTTATGATGTGGATGGTAATTATGCCTATAATCCATTGGCGGGCGATTATCCTTATTACGACATTTATAACGCAGCTTCAAAAGATAATTTAGGTGTTTGTAAAGCTAAATTATACGGCGATGTTACTTTATGGTGGGTGTTTAATGATAGAGGAGATATTCATACTGAGACAGGCGGGCAGTCTATTGGTTTAGAAATAAGAGGGCAGGCTTTTGGTTTTAAAACCAATGATGATATTAATAATATGACTTTTTATAGTTATGAAATTATCAACCGATCTTCTTTTACTGTAAACAAAACTTATTTATCTGTTTGGACAGATGCTGATTTAGGATGTTACACTGATGATTATGTAGGTTGTGATATTAAGCGAGGTTTAGGATTTATTTATAATGCTACCGGTTTCGATAATACTTCTTGTTCCGGAACCAATGCTTATGGCGATTTTCCTCCGGCCTTAGGTTGCGACTTCTTTAGAGGACCTTTAGCTGACACCCTTGATTTAGTGGATAACGATTTCGACGGATTAACCGACGAACCGGGCGAAACTATTGGTATGGCTAAATTTATTTATTATAATAATAATATTGGTGCTTTCCCTCCTCAAACAACTAATCCAAGTTTAGCGTCTCATTTTTATGGATACATGACTGGTTTTTGGAAGGATGGTTCAGCTTTTACTGAAGGTGGTAATGCTTATGGTGGTTCAACGCCTGTTAATTATGTTTATCCGGGCGAGGTTTATCCGACTCCTACAGGATGGAATGAGTTTTCTGCAGGCAATCTAGCGGGTGATCGTCGTTTCTTACAATCAGCAGGCCCCTTTACTTTATTACCGGGCGCTATTAATAATGTAACTTTTGGTTGCCCTTGGGCTCAAACACCCACCAAAAATGGTAATTTATTTTCAGTTGCATTGTTAAAAACCGCCGACGATAAAGCACAGGCTTTATTTGATAATTGTTTTAAATTGTTGGATGGCCCGGAAGCTCCTGATATGACTATTCAGGAAATGAATAATCAATTATTAATTTATTTAACCAATTTACCAAAAAGTAATAATTACTTAAATCAATATAAAGAAGACGATGTTACTATTTTAGCTGTTGACGGGCAAACCGCTGCTTGTTTAGCAAAACCAAACAAAACTTACAACTTAGAGGGTTACAAAATTTATCAGGTAAAAGACGCTTCGGTTACTCAAACTGATGTTGAAGATGCAACAAAAGCCAAATTGGTATTTCAATGTGATATTAAGAATGGAATTAGCCGTTTAGTAAATTATAATTTTGATGGTACAGTGGGTGCCGATGTACCAAAAGTAAAAGTAGAAGGTTCAGATTTAGGACTTGTTTCAACATTTGTGGTAACTGAAGATGCTTTTGCTACCGGAACTGATAAGAAACTGGTAAATAACAGAACTTATTATTTTATGGCTTTTGCTTACGCCTATAATAATTATGCTACTTACAAACCCGATACCGATCCGTCAGCCAATCCTTGCGTAAATTATTTTGGTCAAAAGCATCCTTATCTTGAAGGAAGAAAAATTAAAAAAGCAGCCGGAATTCCTCATCTAGTTGAGGTTGAAAAAGACGGAACAATTTACCAAGCAGCTTATGGTTACGGACCAAAAATTACACGTTTCGAAGGACAAGGTAATGGAGGTAACTCTTTAGAGCTAACTCAGGCTTCAGTGGATCAGATTTTATCAACCGGATTTGCTAAAAACCCTACTTACGAAAATGGTCGCGGCCCTATACAAATTAAAGTGGTTGATCCATTAAATGTTCCTAATTCAACTTTTACAGTTAAACTTTTAAGACTACCTAATAGTGGCACTATTACTGTTGGAACCTTTACGCATGTTGTTCTCACTGATGCTAAGGGAACACAGTATTATATGGTGGGAACTAATAGTGTTATTTGTAATACAAATTTAGCCTTGCCCGCCGCTTGGCCAACTTCTACTTTAGCTAGCTTAAATACTTTGGCTTATAACTATTGCAGAACTTCTTCAAATGTAAGAGGCGATTCAACAACCTGGTTGCTTAAAAATGAATCTAATGGTGATTTGTATCAACCAAGTAAATCAATAAAAATTGGAGAAGAATATTATTTTTCAAAAATTGGTTTGTCGGTAAATATTCAGCAAGTTACCGATCCGGGAGCGTCCATTGGATCGTCAACCGTTACTGGTGTATTCAATAAAGGTGACTTAATTGAAGCAACAATGACTTTCGCTGATCCTCATAAAATTTGGTTAACAGGTTTAAGAGACAACAATGGTCCTGTTGATGATAATTGGATTAGGTCTGGTCAGCAAATTACAGAACCTGTTGCCGATTTTAATGATAATCAGGGCGGCAACGGTCCAATTGATTATGATAAAGTGTTCTCAAATGTATTAAATGGTACATGGGCACCTTATTGTTTGGTTAGCTCAACAACAAAAGATGCAGCTAGTAAAACGGTTGTAAGAGCAGGACCCGGGTATAAAGGGAAATTTTTCGCTGGTTCAGATCAAAATGATCCTGCTAAAGTTGATCCAAGGTATCTTTCAAGTGTTGACGTTGTAATTACTCCTGACCAAAGTAAATGGACCCGTTGTTTGGTTATTGAAATGCAAGATGATTCAATGCTAACTGAAACATCCGCTCTTCCCCCTCCAGATAATAGAAAAGCAAGACATTTCTCTCCAAGAAGGCATCAATCGGTTGATAAAAACGGTAATTATGCAGCAGTTGGAACTGGAAGTAGTAACGTAGCAAGCGACCCAAATTATATTGCTGAAACCGGTATGGGTTGGTTTCCCGGTTATGCAATTAATGTTGAAACAGGCGAACGTTTAAACATGGCTTTTGGCGAAGATAGCTGGAACGCCGCTGATAATGGAAACGATATGCTTTGGAATCCCACTTCAAGAATTTCTTCTAATACATACGACAATATTAACGGAGGCAGGCATTACCTATATGTTTTTGGAAACGGACATTATGATACATATACGATTACTTCTGTAGCCGATATTAACTATTCACTTAATGGTACACCATTTGGTGCCGGAAGATACGATGCCGGAAAACAAATGTCGCAGCAATGGAGAGCAACATTTTCTAATACAAGTACCGCGGTTACCGCAGCTGCAAACGCTTCCTGGCCACTTAAAAACGTTCTTAATGATGCTATGTGGGTTAACATTCCTTTAATGAAAAACGGATTTTCATTTAAAAAGCAAACAGATATCCCTTGTGAGGTTAAAATACGATTACGTGTATCTAAACCTTATCGCTACGGATATTCATCTTCGTGGGCAAACAGAGTTCAGCTCAATACAGGAACCCCTTCATCTTATGGCAATCTTACAGGCGCCACTTATCCGCTTGTAACTTTTTCTGTTAATGCTACAGGTACTCTTCAGAGTCAGCCTAACAGATTATCGCGCGATACATCTGCATCAGCTCAAAATGCTAACATGCCAATGTATCAGTTTTCAACCGCCGATATTTATACAATGTATGGCGATAATACTACTGCGAAAAATGTGTTAGATAACATTAGAGTTGTTCCAAATCCTTATTATGCGTTTTCTTCTTACGAAAGTAGTAGAATTGATAATAGAGTACGAATAACTAATTTACCAAGTTTGTGCACCGTTAAAATATTCACTATGAACGGAACGTTAATTCGCACGTTTAAACGTGATGTTTCGGGCCAAGAAGATCAAATTACCAATTCAAATGAAATTGTTCAATCTAAACGTTTACCTTATCAGGACTGGGATTTAAAAAACCAAAGCGGTATACCTGTTGCAAGCGGATTATACATCATTTATGTGGATGCCAGAAACCCGGATGGTTCGGTGTTGGGAGAAAAAATACTGAAATGGTTTGGTGTAATGCGTCCTTTAGATTTACAAAGCTTTTAATTGTTTAATTGATGAAGATTATGGTTAAAAATTTAAATAAAAAAACAATCCCAATAGTTTTAGGGATGGTGGTTTTAACTTCGCAATTTATTTTTGCGGGAAACCCTGAGCGTGCCGGTCAAGCAGGAGCGGCGCAGTTATTGATGAACCCATACACTCGTAGTGCCGGCTGGGCAGGTTCTAATCAAGCGAACGCAAGAGGCATTGAAGCGCAATTTTTAAATATTGCAGGAACTGCTTTTACCAAAAAAACAGAAATAAATTTTGCAAGAACCAATTGGTTTGGTGGTACCGGAATTTATATGAATGCTTTCGGAATTACGCAACACGTTGGCGAAACAGGTGTAATTGGGTTTGGTGTAGTAGCTATTGATGCAGGTAAAATCGATAAAACTACCGAAGAACAACCTGAGGGTGGATTAGGAACTTTTAGTCCTAGTTTTTTCAACATTAGTTTATCTTATGCAAAAGGTTTTTCCGATAACATTTATGGAGGAATTAACATAAAAGTAATTTCTGAACAAATTTCAAACGTCTCAGCAACGGGCCTTGCAATTGATGCGGGCATTCAATATCACACCGGTAAATACGATCAAATACATTTTGGTATTGCGTTAAAAAATGTAGGTCCTAAAATGCAGTATACCGGCGATGGTTTGGCTTTACAAGCTACTCCAACGCTCAATGGTAAAACCAGCACTTATTTGTTAACGATGAACAGTCGTTCAGCTAATTTCGAACTACCTTCTTTAATTAATATCGGAGCGGCGTACGATTTTTATTTAACAAAAGACACTGTGGGTAGGCTTAGAACACACCGTGTTACTTTAAATGCTAATTTCACTTCGAACTCTTTTACTTACGATAATTACCTTTTTGGTTTAGAATATTCATGGAAAAATATTTTAATGTTAAGAGGCGGTTTATATACCGAAGAATATATATTTTCAGGAGGTAACAGCGATCTTAATCGACAAAGGATGACCGCTTTTACAGGTCCTACTTGTGGCGCAACTGTTGAAATTCCTTTTGGCGCCAATAAATCCACCTTTGGTTTAGATTATTCTTACCGATTTACTAATCCGTTCGCCGGCGTTCATACCTTCGGCTTTAGAATAAATTTATAAAATTTAATATATTTGTTTAATAATTGAGAGTCCCGATTAATCGGGATTCTCGTTTTTTAATAAGGTTATGGCCGGCATTGGTTATTATACAGAAGAAGGTTTACAGAAATTAAAAGATGAGTTACATCAATTAAAAACTGTTGAGCGAAAAAATATTACTGCACAGGTAGCCGAAGCGCGTGAGAAAGGTGATTTAAGCGAGAATGCCGAGTACGATGCGGCCCGTGAAGCTCAGGGATTGTTGGAATTTAAAATTGCTAAACTCGAGGATGTTGTTTCAAATGCCAGAGTAGTTGATGAAACAAAATTAGATAAAAGCAAAGTGAGTATTTTAATGA
Source organism: Sphingobacteriaceae bacterium (assembly GCA_023251725.1). Lineage (GTDB taxonomy): Bacteria > Bacteroidota > Bacteroidia > B-17B0 > Aurantibacillaceae > JAHEYG01. Next base: position 10,431 of record JAHEYG010000072.1, read on the forward strand.
CGGTTAAAATTAAAAACCTTAAAAATAACGCCATTATGAAATATACAGTGGTGGCCGAAAATGAAGCCGATTTAAAGTTGGGAAAAATATCCATCGATTCGCCAATAGGAAAAGGTTTGCTAGGAAAAAGGGTGGGAGATAAAGTGGATATATCCGTTCCTGCCGGAGTTATTACTTTTGAAATAGTAAGCATTTCTTTATAAAAAAATGGCCAGTATTTTCTCAAAAATTGTAAACAGCGAAATTCCCTGTTACAAAATTGCCGAAAACAAAAACTACTTAGCGTTTCTCGATATTTTCCCTTTAAAAAAGGGGCACACATTAGTTATTCCAAAAAAAGAAGTTGATAATATTTTTGATTTGGATAAGGAAACTTATTTAGGATTAATGGAGTTTAGTGCTGAGGTTGCAATAGCCATTAAAAAAGTAATTCCCTGCAATCGTATTGCAATAAGTGTAATAGGATTGGAAGTGCCGCATGCTCACGTTCATTTAATTCCAATTAATAATATGAATGATTGTAATTTTGCCAATGAAAAATTAAAACTGACTAAGGAAGAATTGGAAGAAATTGCAAAAAAAATTTCAAGAGTTTTTTTAAAGGATTCAATTATTGATTCTTAAACCTATTTTGTTTTTCCAATCAATTGCACATCGCTGAAAGCCACTTGTTGAAATTTAGCCCCCGGATAAACTTCTGAGATTCTAAAACGGATTCTACAGCGCCGTGACTTATCAATTTTAAATTTATCCAAATCAATACTCTGTAATTTATAGGTGTCTTCAAAAGTTATTTCGGCGTAAGGCATATCATTTACCGACATACTTGCTTTTTTTATTCGCGAATAATCTTTCCAGGTATGAAAATCTTTTCGCCAGCCGTTAAAAAAATAAATGTCCCAAACCTGGGCCATGCTTACCGAAGTATTATCTTCTAAATCAATAATTAATTCAAAGGATTCATTTTTTCCGTCGTTAGCACTTAACCAACAGGTTTTCATATTACCGTCAATCAAATTTTTGGCTTCAAAATTATCAGAACCAATTGTTTCGGCTTTACTGCTGCTGCTAATTGAAGGTTCAAGTTTTGTAGTAATATCCTGCGCATTACGATTGTTTTTTTCATAAGCTTCGTCGCCAATCACATCAAATTCATTGGTAGAAGCGTTATATAATAAATATTCGTAAGTGGTTTGCGACGGAAGAATAAAAATAAAAAGACAAAATGTAAAACTTAAAATATTTCGCATAATCTAAAATTTTATTAACTGTTCGTATAATTTTTTTACCGGAAGCCCCATCACATTATAAAAACTTCCCTCTATTTTTTCAATTCCTATATAACCTATCCAATCCTGCACACCATAACCCCCGGCTTTGTCGTAAGGACTAAAATTACTTAAATAATATTCAATTTCATCGTTTTTTAAGGGTTTAAAATAAACTTTACTGACATCGAAAAAAGCAATTTGCTTTTCCGCGCTTTTTAAACAAACGGCTGTAAAAACCTCGTGCATATTTCCGCTAAGGGTTTCTAACATTATTTTTCCTTCATTAAAATCGGCCGGTTTATTTAACACTTTGTTATTACACCAAACTATTGTATCGGCGGTAATTAGTAATTCATTTTCTTTTAATTTTTCGGGGTAAGCATTCGCTTTTTTTTCGACTAAAAATAACGGGATATGTTCTGCCATTAATTCATATGAAAAAGATTCATCAGCATTAATTGGTTTTGTAGTAAAAGCAAATCCCAAACTTTTTAAAAGCTCTTGTCGTCGGGGTGAAGCCGATCCTAAAATAATCTGATAGTGAAATTCGTTAATGCTTTTAAGAATGCTGTTCATACATTAATTTAATTAAAAACGTAAAGGCGATTCCGAATAGCATAATAAATTTTAGTAATAAACTTGCTAATTTAAAATGATGCGGTGTTTTTGCTTTTATTACCGACACCGTTAAAATTAGCAAAGGTAAAAAAATGGTCATTAATAAATAAAACGCGGCCGGTTTTTGTTGCCAGTGCCATAATTTTAGGATAGAAAAACTCAAGAGTCCCAATGTAATAACAATTAAAAAAAAAGTAAAAATCTTGGTTGAAATTATTCCCCACGAAATGGGCATTGTTTTACAACCCGTTTGTATATCGCCTTTAAAATCTTCCATGTCTTTTATTATTTCGCGCATTAGTGAAGTTAAAAAAGCAAAGCCGCAAAAAATTAAAGTAATGATGAAACAAATTTTTATTTTTTCGGGATCTTGCCCAAAAAATAAAGTATTTGCGTGAAGTCCGAAAAAAATTTCATAGGCAAATGGCATTAACGGAATTAACGCCGTAAGGACAGCAATCACGATATTTCCAACTAACAATTGCTTCTTAAAATTAGTTGAATAAAACCAAAGCAGGGTTACTGCCACCAATTGAAACAACACTAAACGTAAGGCGTAACTTTTGTAGGCAAGCCACACTCCCAATAATAATCCGATTACATTAAAAATAATATGAAGCAGCATTGCCCACCGGCGTTTAATTATTTTATCAATCACTACTGTTTCGGGGTGATTAATTATATCAGTCTTAACATCAAAATAATCGTTAATAATATATCCTGCGGCGCCAATAAAAAAAGTTCCTGTTACTAAAACCCAGAATAAACTTTCCGAAAAATAAATTCTTCCTAAAATGGGCTCGATTACAAAATAACGCGTACAGCAAAGTGTAAAAATCATAATCAATAAATTTTGCACCCTTATTAATTTAAGGAAAGCGAAAAATTTATTTTTTAAAAGGGTATTTAGCACAATTTATTTTTACCAGTTAGAAATTTCCCATGTTCCTTGTAATCGCATTACTTGCTCTATAATATCCCGCACACATCCTTCGCCACCGTTAAACGGAGAAATATAACAACAAATAGTTTTTATTTCAGTGGCTGCATCTTTTGGGCAAGTTGCAACCCCAACTCTGCTCATCACTTCAAAATCAGGTAAATCATCGCCCATATATGCAACTTGCTCATCGTTAATATTATTTTGATCAATAAAATTTTTATAGCATTCAATTTTATTATGTTGGTTAAGATAAACGGTATCGATTCCTGACTTTTTTAAAACATTCTTAATCGCTAAATTATTTCCTCCCGAAATAAAAATTACATTGTATTCTTTTTTTCGGGCCAATTGCAAGGCAAAACTATCTTTCGAATTCATGTTTCTAACCACTTCGCCGTTTTCCATAACTAAAACTTTTCCGTCGGTTAAAACACCATCTACATCAAAAATAAATGTATTTACTTTATTTAGTTTTTGTTTTAAGTTGAGCATTTGTTTTTTGTTGCTTAATTATTAGTTTGCTGATGCTTTTGTAATTTTTTTTTAGCTCAGGATATTTTTTTAGCAATTGTAAATGTTTTTTCCGAGTTTCCTTGTCTTTGCGTGAAGCCGGACCTGTTTGTGCTTTAATAGGCTCAACTGAGCGTATTTTTTTTGCTGTTTTTGTAATAAGGGGAACTAAGTAATTAAAAAATCCTTTATCCATTTCTTTTTCCAAATATAAATAAGAAGCGGCGTACATGGCATTACTAAAATTTCCGGCAATTACTGCGGCTAAATGTAATTTGATGCGCTGTTCCGAATTTAATTTAATAACAGAGTTAGAAAACAATCCTGCGAAGCGATTTAGAATTTCTAAATTTTTTGAATTGGATGCTTCAACAAATATTGGCACTTCCCACCAATTAACGCTTTGTCCGAACGAAAATGTTTGCAATGGATACAATACTCCGGTATTTTTCGACGCAATTTTAATAGCCGAAAGCGGTGAAGTACCAGAAGTGTGAATCACCAGACCCTTAGTTTTTATTTTTTTTATTTTAAAAGCAATTTCTTTGATGGATTCATCGCCGCTGCAAATAAAATAAAAGCCTGCGTTGTTTCCGATTTTTTTCCAGTCGTTTGTAATTCCTACTTTAAATTCGCGCTGTAAACTTTTTAAATTGGGAGATAAACTTTTATTATAAACTAAAATATTAAATCGTTTAAAAAAAGAAAGGTGCGACACAATGTGCCAGGCCAAATTACCGCTTCCAATTACCACAATTTTAATTTGTGGCGAAAGTTTTGCTTTTGTTTTATTTTTAAGCGGCAATTTTGGCATTTGTTATTTTTAATTTTCTTACACGTTCAACAATGGCAATAAAAGTTCCCAGGGCCATTACAATGCATCCTACCCAAAGTACATTTATATAGGGGAACATGTCGGCCTCCATTACAATAAAATCTTTTGAGTTATTTACTTTTTCGGCCATGGTAATTTCAACACTTCCTTCGTCGGGATTAATTTTCCAAAACGTAAATTTTAATCCTAAATCTTTTATTTCGGAGTCGTAAGGAATTACAGTATTATTTACGATTGAATATTTAGGGTACGCTTTAAATATTTGGCCTTTATCGTTAAAGGCTTTTAGTACCGCAGTAACTTCCAATAACGAATCGTTTTTTTTGTATTGTGTTTCGGAAACATTGGTACGCAAAGAATCAATGATGATAATCGCATTAGATGCAAAAATAGTGTCGCCAACATGACCAACATAATTGGTGGGCGAATTAAATGCTTCTTTGTTTTTTATTTTTGGTGCGTCATTCGTTAAAGTCGGCGCGTGTGTAACTTGTGTATAAATATCGCGGTTTAAAAAATGTTTTGTATCGGGCTCAGAGGCAATTCCCATTCGGGGATTGTTTTGCCATTTGGGTCGTAATTGAAATTCGAATTGTGGTTTATTATTTTTATCAAGCGTAAAATAATTGACTTTAAAATAAATATCAATGCCTTTATTTTCCTTGCCTTCGTAGCTCACTAAATACGGACCCATTGGCAAAGTATCGCCAATAGTTAATAATAAACTTTTTCGGCTATCAAATTCTTTACCCAGACTTTCAATTTTACGTGTAGAAGTATTTTTAGAAAGTTTTACTTTTTTGGAAGTAGAAACCAGCGCGCCAATTAAAATTAAAGCAAAACCAATATGCGCTAAAGATGCGCCTGATTTTGAAATTTTTCCTTTGATAAATCTTAAACTGTAATCGGCATTGGCTAATACTGCAAAAATTCCGAACGTAAATAAAAGTGCATAAGAAATTAAATTCCATTTGTGAATTGAAGTTGCAGTGGAAAAATCTTTTAGAAAAAATAAAGGGACTGAGCAGGCACATCCAAATAAAAGTGAAAGCGAAAATGTGATCCATAATTTTTTGAAAAATTCTTTTGCGCTATTGTGTTTATATTTTAAAAATTG